>NZ_JBSFRU010000004.1:0-61177 GCF_053589395.1 Nocardia sp. NPDC003345 | reverse complement strand
TCACGCTGCGCTTCGCCGGATTCGTCGTGCTGGAACAGGACCCGGAACTGGTACTGCTCGGTCACGACGGGCACACCGCGGCGCCCCACACCGCTCATGTGCTCGTGCGGTCGGCCGACGCGCCGACACCGCCCGGTGACCTGATCGGCGGTCTGCTGCGGCGGGCCGCCGAGTTCCCGGATCGGCCCGCGCTGATCTCCGGTGGGGAAACACTCACCTATCGCGAACTCGTCGACCGCACCGCCGCTCTCGCCGGGCGTCTGGTCGGAGCGGGTGTACGTCCCGGCGACGTGGTGCTGTGTCTGCTACGGCAGGACGTGTGGACGGTGGTGGCGATGCTGGCCGTACTACGCGCGGGGGCGGCGTGGTGTCTGGTCGAGCCCGGTCGGGCCGAGGCGCGGGTGCGTGCACTGGTCGACGACCTGACCTGTACCGCTGTCGTATTCGACGAGCACGCGCCGACCACATCGCACGGGGAAGTGGAGGCACTGCTCGCCCCCGCGTCGGCCCGGCCCGCTCTGGTACCGCTGGGCCGGACCGCACCGGCCGGTCCGCTGCCCGGTCCGCCGCCCGCGTCGGCGCCCGCCTATGTCATCACCACCTCGGGATCCACCGGCGCACCCAAAGCGGTCGTGGTCAGCCGCGGCAATCTGGCCGCGATGATCTCCGGACGCGACTATCCGTACGAAGACGGCGCATTGGTCACGCTGTCGACCTGCCCGCTCACCGCCGACGCCGCGCTGGTCTTCGGTCCGTGGGTCCTCACCCGGGGCGGGACCGTGGTGGTACCGACCCACCGGGAGCTGCCCGACGCCGCGGCGGTCGGTGCGCTCGTGGCCGGGGCGCGGGTGAGTCATCTCGTCGCCACACCGTCGTACTACCGGCTGCTGCTGCCGATTCTGGCCATGGCTTCGGCCGCGCCGACGGTGGTGGCCCTCGCGGGTGAGACGCTGTCCCCGGCACTGGCCGCCCGGCATCGTGAACTGCTGCCCGCCACCGTCCTGATGAACGAGTACGGCCCCACCGAAGCGACCGTGACCTGCGTCCGGCACGTGGTCACCGATACCGCGACGGTGCCCATCGGGCGGCCGCTGCCGGGCAATTCCGCGCGGGTGCTCGGGCCGGAGTTGACGGTGACGCCCGGCGAAGCCATCGGAGAACTGTATATCGGCGGGGATCAGGTCACCATGGGCTACGCCGCCCGACCCGGGCTCACCGCGACCCGATTCGTCGCCGACCCGTTCGCCGGTGAACCCGGCGCGCGGATGTATCGCACCGGCGATCTCGCGCGACTCATCACCGGAGGCGATATCGACTGTCTCGGCCGTACCGACGGCCAGGTGCAGATCCGCGGCGCACGGGTGGAACGGCACGCGGTGGAGGCGGTGCTGGAGACCCATCCGGGAGTCGCGCACGCGGTGACCCTGGTACGCACCGGCCGCGACGGCATCGACGATCTCGTGGCGTTCATCGTGCCCGCCGTCGGCGCCGCGGCGCCCGGTCGCCGGGAACTGGCCCGGCACTGCGCCGAACGGCTCTCGCCGTTGGAGGTGCCGAGCCGGTTCGTGCCGATCGACACGATTCCGATAGCCGCGGCGGGCAAGCTCGATGCGGCTGCCCTGCTGGCCCGCGCCGACGATCCCCCGCTGCCGGGGCCGTCGCGCGCCGACTGGACGTCCGGGCAACGCGAGATCGCCGAACTGTGGTCCGCCGCGCTCGAACACGACGACTTCGATCTCGACGATTCGTTCTTCGAGATCGGCGGCAACTCGCACCGGGTGGTCGTGCTGCATCTGCTGCTCGAACAACACCGGCCGGGCGCGGTGCGCGTCGGGCAGCTGTTCGATCTGCGCACGATCCGCGACCAGGCCGATGCGCTCGCGGCCGGCGCCGCGGTGCCCGCCGAACCCTTGCCACCCGTCTCCACCCGAGCTTTCGAGCTGTGACCCCTCAGGAGCACACCGTGCCGGACCCCGGCGCCCACGTCACCGCCCACGCGCGTGACACCGATATCGCCGTTGTCGGTATCGGTGCGCGCTTCCCCGATGCCGCCGACCTCGCGGAATTCCGGGCCAACCTGGCCGCGGGGCGCGAATCGGTGGGGCCGATGCCGCCCGGACGGATCGCCGCGACCGGCCTGGACGACACCGTCACATACCTGCCGATGGGCCACCTTGCCGAGATCGACCGATTCGACTACCGCTTCTTCGGAATGTCGCGCCGGGAGGCGTGTGTCACCGATCCGCAGCAGCGGCTGGCCCTGCTGCTGGCCCAGCGCGCGATCGAGGATGCCGGATACACCACGGAACGGCTGGCCCGGGCGGTCACCGCGGTCACGCTGAGCGCGGCGCAGTCGAGTTACCACTCCGCCGCGGTGGACCCGGGTCCATTGAGCCTGCTCGGAAACGCCACCTTCGCGGGGCCGGCGCGCATCGCGCACCGGTTCGGGTTCACCGGCGCCTGCTTCGGTGTCGACAGCGGATGCAACAGCGCGCTCGTGGCGGTGCACCAGGCCTGCCGCGAACTGCGCGGCGGGGACGCCGATTACGCACTCGCCGGTGGTGTGGTCGTCCGGGTACACGGCGCGCCGTCCTGGGGCGGGGGCAGCTTCTCCGAGATCATGTCGCCCACCGGCGTCTGCCGCGCCTTCGACGCCGATGCCGACGGCACCGTGAACGGCGAGGGCGGGGCGATCCTGCTGCTCACCACGGTGGCCCGGGCACTGGCCGACGGTGCCCCGATCCACGCGGTGATCCGCGGGAGCGCGACCCGGCACAACGGAGCGGCCGCCGCCACCATCAGCACACCGAGCGCCGCCGCCCAGAGCGCCGTCATCGCCAGGGCCTGGGAGGCTGCCGGACTCGATCCGCGGGCGGCCGGTTATCTCGAGACCCACGGGTCCGGGACACGGCTCGGTGACGCGGTGGAACTGGAATCGATCAGCGCGGTTTTCGGTGGCGGACCGGGCCTGCCCATCGGCTCGGTGAAGACGAATATCGGTCACCTCGATCATGCCTCGGGTATCGCAGGCCTGGTCAAAGCGGTGCTGAGCGTATCGGAGGCGCAGCTGTTCCCGTCGCTACACTTCACCCGCCCGACCGGCGATTTCGACCTGGCGGCCGCCGGTATCGAGGTGGTGACCGAGAACCGCCCGTGGCGCGCAGAAGCGGTACGCGCCGCCGGAGTCAGCTCCTTCAGCCTGGGCGGCAGTATCGCGCACTGTGTGGTGTCGCAGGCGCCGCCGACGCCCGCCACCCCGCCGTCGCGCCGCGCCCGTTTGATCGGTGTGTCCGCGCGTACGCCCGAGGCGTTGAGCGAGCTGTGCGCCCGGCTCGCCGCGGCGGTGCGCGGCACCGACGCCACGCTGGACGAAGTGGCCGCGACCCTCACCCTCGGCCGGGACCAGTACGAGCACCGGGTCGCCGTGACCGCGTCGGACACGGCGGAGCTCGCCGAGTCGCTGGACAAGGCCGCCGTATGCGCGCACCGCGTGCCGACCGCGCCGCGCGTGGTGCTGCTGCTGTCCCCCGACGCCGTTCCGGTCCCTTCGCACCCGGCCGGTACCGTCGCGGCGCAGCCGCCCACCCTGCCCGCCGCGCTGCCCGCCACCGGAACCACAGCGGCGGTGCTGGCCGGACAGATCGCGGTGCACGAAAGGCTCACCGCGTGCGGTGTCCGGCTCGCGGCACTGCTGAGCGCGGGATCGTCACGCTTCGCCGCCCGGTACCTGCTCGGCTCCCGCGACGGCGTCGAACCGGCCGACCTCGCCGACGCGCCGCCCACCGTCGACGGCGACCGGCTGATCGGCGCGGTGCGCACCCTCATGGCCGAAGGACCCGTGGTTTTCGTGGAGCCCGGCCGGGACGGCAGACTCGCCCGGCTCATCAGCGACGCGGTACCGGAAGCCGAGATCGTCCGCGCGACCGCCGATACCGCCGATCTGGACGAACTCCTGGGCCGGTTGTACGAATACGGCGTCGACCTCGACTGGTCGGCCGTCGCGCCCGGCCACGCCCGCCGGGTACGTCTGCCCGGCCACCCGATGCGCGAAACCGGCTGCTGGGTCGACCTGCCCCGCGCCACGGCGTCCGCGGTCGTACCGCCCACAGTGCCCGGCACGTCGCACGACCACTCCGATCCGGTGCGCTGGCTGCGCAGCACCCTCGCCGAACTGCTGTACACCGACGACGAGATCGACGAGAACGCCGACTATTTCGCCCTCGGCGGCAATTCGCTGATCGCGGTGCAACTGGTGGACCGGATCGAGGAGGCCTACGGGTTCCGGCCGAAACTGCTCGACGTCTACGAGCGCCCCCGGCTGGCCGATTTCGCCGAGCTGCTCACGACCGGCCGCACCGCCGGTACCGCGCGCGCACCGATCCCGGCCCTGGTCGCGCACGACGAACCGGTCATGTCCTCGGGACAGGAACGGATGTGGTTCCACCACCAGTTCGATCCGCGCACGACGCTGTACAACTACCCGGTCGTCCAGCTGTTGCGCGGGCCGATCGACCCGGACGCGCTGCACGGCACCTTCGACGACCTCGTCGAGCGGCACGAGCCCCTGCGGTACAACTTCGCCGAAGTGGACGGTGTCGCGGTGTTGCGTATCCGTGATCGGCTGGAAGGCTACGTCCGCCGCGTCGACGTCTCCGCCGAACCCGATCCGCTCGCCGCGGCCCGCGACCTCGTGCGCGCTGCCGCCACCGAGCCGTTCGACCTCGCGGTGGACGCGCTGCTGCGGGTACTGCTCATCACCGTGGGACCGGATACCCATGTACTGCAATTGACCTGCCATCACGCCGTCACCGACGGTGCGACCCCGACTATTCTCGGGCGCGAGCTGCCGGAACTCTACGCCGCGCGGCGTGCGGGACGGCCGCACCGCCTGGCACCACTGCCGATCCGATACCGCGACTACGCGGCCTGGCATCGGGCACTGCTGGCGAGTTCGGCGCTCGACCACGAACTCGACTACTGGCGCGCCACGCTGGCCGGTGCCCCGGTGCTGCGGCTGCCCACCGACTTCCCACGACCCGACCGCAAGACCTATGTCGGCGACCTGCATCCGTTCACCATCCCCGCGCGGCTGCTCACCGATCTGCGCGCGCTGGCGGGTCGCGCCTCGGTCTCGTTGTTCGTGGTCCTGCTCAGCGCCTTCTATCTGACTCTCGCGCGGCACAGCGGCCAGCGCGATATGGTCGTCGGCACTCCTACCACCGGACGCGGTCGCAGCGAATTCCAGGACCTGATCGGCTATTTCAACAGTACGGTCGCCTTGCGCACCGACTTCACCGCCGACACCACATTGCCGGAGATGCTCACCCGGGTGCGCTCGGTCGTATTCGATGCGCTCGAACACCAAGAGATCCCGTTCGACCGGGTGGTCAGCGCGGTGGCACCGCAGCGCGACCTGTCGCGCACACCGCTGTTCGATGTGCTCTACATCCACCAGGTGACGCCACGAATGGAGCGGCTCGACGAGGCGGGCACGGAACTGTTCGATCTCGAGCACGCCGCGAGCAACGAGTTCGGCGGATTGCCCACCGGCACCGCGAAATTCGATCTGACGCTGATCACCTTCGAATACACCGACAGCGTCGCCCGCGATATCGGCGCGTGCCTGGAGTTCAGTACCGAGTTGTTCACCACGCAGACGGTCGCCGCGCTCGGCGACGCGTTCCTGGAGATCCTGACGGCGATGGTGTCGGACGCCGCCGCGCCGATCGAGGCGCTGATCGCCGGACCCGGGCGCCCGGACGTGACGATGTCGATCCCCACCGATCGGCCACGCACCGGAAACACCGCGGAATACGAGGTGGTCACGCGTGCGATGGAGCCGGCTCGCGCGGAACTCGATAGCTTCGGAACCGCGCTGTTCTACGCATACGCGGTGCTGCTCGGCTGGTACAGCGGCGGTGACCGGTTGCGTATCGGCATGCCCGGCGGAGCCGATGGTGCGCGCGACATCATCGTCACCATCCGGCCGGACACCACCTGGCGGATGGTGCGCGACACCCCGCCGGAATCGGCCGCGAGTACCGGCGCGACGCCCCTGCGATACCTCGGCGACGCGCGGGTCGCGCCGGCGGACACCACGACCGAACTCGCGCTCGCATGGGCGCCCGACTCCGCCGAGCTGCGTGTGTACTACGCGACCGCCCTGTTCGACCGGTCCTCCGCCGAGACCATCGCCGACGAACTGGTCGCGCTGGCGCGGGCCGCGATCGACAGACCGGACGAACCGGTGCACGACACCGTGCTCGGCATCACGGCCTGCCACGACGAACAGGAGATTCATTCGTGACCGCACAGCACCGGGTCGGCGTGGTCGGCGCGGGCACGATGGGCGCGGGTATCGCCCAATGCGTGGCCGCGGCGGGTATCCCCGTCACCGTGGTCGATCCCGATCCCGTCGCCGCCGAACGCGCCCGGCGCGGCATCCGCGCCGCGCTGCGTTCGAGCGTGCTGCTGGGCCGCGGTCCGCGCCCCGGCGAGCTCACCGAGATCACCGGCCGCATCAGGTGGTCGCAGCGCGTCGAGGAGCTGCGCGAGGCCACCTTCGTCATCGAATCCGTCACGGAGCGAGTCGCACTCAAGTACCGCGTACTGGCCGAACTCGACCGCGTATGCGCGCCGTCGGCGGTGTTCGCCTCGGGGACCTCGGCCATTCCCATCACCGACCTGGCTGCCCGCACCACCCGCCCGGAGCTGATGCTCGGACTGCATTTCATGAACCCCGCGCCGCTGACCGAGGCGGTGGAGGTGATCACCACCGCGCAGACCACGCCCGCGACCCTGGCCACGGCGCTCGACCTGCTGAACGCACTCGGCAAACGCGGGATCGTGGTCGGTGACGGTCCGGGATTCGTCATCAACCGGGTGCTCATGCTCGCCATCGCCGAGGCCGCCGCTGTCACCGAATCAGGGACCGACGCCGCCACGGTCGACGCCCTGTTCGAGGGCTGTCTCGGCCATCGGATGGGGCCGCTGCGCACCGCGGATCTGATCGGCCTCGACAATGTGGCCGACACCCTCGCGGTGCTGCGCGAGGCCACCGGTGACGGCCGCTATCGCGTACCGGACGCGCTGGCCACGCTGGTCGGGAACGGGTATCTGGGCCGCAAATCGGGAAGAGGATTCCATGCCTACCCCTGAGACGAGCACACTCGACCGCCCGTTCGAGCAGACGCCGGGACTGGGCCCGCTGGCCCGGCGCAGCGGCGGCGGGACAGCGGCGGTGGTGCTGGCCGCGCTGGCGGTGTACACGCATCGCCGCACGGGCGCGGACCGGGTGACCGTCGGCTATCGATCCGGCACCACCGCGATCGGAATCGGCGTGACGGTGGCGGCACGCGGCGACTTCCGCGGCGTCGCCGCCCAGGTCGGGGCGCTGCTCCGGCAGCGTTCGACCGGCGCCGCCGGACCGGAATGCCCGACCGCGGTGTACGACAACGACAACGGGTGGCACATCGGGTTGCCCGCGGTCGAGGTGCCCATCTTCACAGCGCTTTTCGCGCGACTCGTGGCCGCGCCCGGAACCCCGGTCGCCCGGGTCGACCTCACCGCCGCGGCGGACCGCGCGCGCATCCTGCGCCGCGGCGGCCCGGTGCGCGCCCGGGACCCGTACGCCACCACCCTGACCGGCTTCGAGTCGATCGCACGCCGGTCACCCGAGTCGATCGCGCTGGTATCCGGTGCGGAATCGGTCACCTACGGTGAGCTCGACACGCGCGCGAATCGACTGGCACGCGGTCTGATCCGGCGTGGTGTCGGCCCGGATAGGGTGGTCGGCGTCGCGATGGTCCGGTCGGTCGAAGCGGTCGTCGCGGTGTACGCGGTGCTGAAGGCCGGCGGTGCGTACCTGCCGCTGGAACCGGGTCATCCGGCCGCACGGCTGAATCGGATCCTGACAGCGGCCGCACCGGTGCTGGTGCTGAGCACGCGCGGGGCCGGCTTCGCCACCGACGCCGTGCCCGTCCACCACCTCGACGAGCCGGATGATGTGGACGAAGACGGCGCACCCCTGCACGACACCGACCGGCACGCGCCGCTGCGCTCCGGCAATCTGGCCTATCTCATGTTCACCTCCGGCTCGACCGGCGTGCCCAAGGGCGTCGCGGTCCCGCACGCGGCGGTGGTGGACCATCTGCGGTGGATGAGTGAGCACATCGGCCTCGACGAGACCGACACCGTCCTGCAGAAGACGCCGGTCACCTTCGACGTCTCGATCTGGGAGCTGTTCTGGCCCACGAGTACCGGAGCGACCCTTGCCATCGCACCGCCGTCGGCGCATACCGACCCGGCCGAACTGACCCGGCTGATCGCCGCGCACGCGGTGACGACCCTCCAGTTCGTACCCTCGACGCTGAGCAACCACCTCACTGTGGCGTCCGGGTTCCCCGCGTGCGTCCGCCGCGTGCTGACCATCGGGGAGACGCTCACACCCGCCCTGGCACAGCGTTTCGGTGCGGCGACCCCCGCGCGGCTGCACAACCTCTACGGGCCGACCGAAGCGACCGGCGCCGTGACGGGATACACGGTGCGGATGCCGGCTTCGGCGTCGATACCCATCGGTTCGGTCGCCACGAATACGCGGGCCTACGTTCTCGACGCGCGGCTGCGCCCCGTTCCCGACGGGCTGCCGGGCGAACTGTATCTCGCGGGCGCGCAGCTGGCGCGGTGCTATCAGGGCGAGCCCGCGCGTACGGCCGAGCGTTTCGTCGCGGACCCTTTCGAACCCGGCGCGCGGCTGTACCGCACCGGCGATATCGTCCGGTGGAATGCGGCCACCGAGCTGCTGGAGTACCGCAGCCGAGCCGATCTCCAGGTCAAACGCCACGGTGTGCGTATCGAACTGGGCGAGGTGGAGGCCGCGCTCGCGGCATGCGCGACGGTCGCGCAGGCGGTGGCGACGCTGCGCCCCGACGGAAGGCTCCTCGGTTATATCGTGCCGGTAGCGGGCGCGGACTGTGTTCCGGACGCACTCCGCACGGAATTGTCCGGCGCTCTCCCGGCCGCCATGATGCCCGACGATATCGTCGTGCTGGACGCGTTCCCCGCCACAACCGCGGGCAAGGTGGACCGGGCGGCACTACCCGAACCGGCGCCACGCGACATCCCGTACCGGGCGCCGTCGACGCCGGTGGAGCGGATATTGACCGATGTGTTCGGGCAGGTACTCGGCCGGGACGGGGTCGGTGTCGACGAATCCTTCTTCGCCATGGGCGGCGACAGCGTCATGTCGATTCTGCTGGTCTCCCGGGCGAAATCGCGGGGCGTTCACATCACCCCCGCGCAGGTCTTCGAACGGCCCACCGCGGCGGGGCTGGCCACGGTCGCCACGACCGGAGAACCCGGGCGGCAGGTGCTCGCCGAACTACCCGGCGGCGGGGTGGGCGAGATGCCACCGCCGCCCACCGTCCTCGCGCTGATCGAGCGCGCCGCCGCCGGTGGCGTGCCGTTCGACCGATACGCGCAGCACATGGTGCTCGACCTGCCCGCGGGCATCACCGAGACCACGCTGCGACAGGTGATCGGGGCGGTCGTCGCACGGCACGATATGCTGCGCGCCCGGCTCTACCGCGACGCGGGCGGCCAGTGGCGCCTGTTCGCCGACCCACCCGGATCCGTGGAGGTCGGCTCCGTTCTGCGCCGGGTCGATATCTCATCGGCCGATGACGTCGAAGAGGCCGCGATCCTCGCGCGTGAAACGGACGCCGCGACCGGCCACCTCGACCCGGCGAACGGGGTGGTGCTGCGGTGTGTCCTGCTCGATCGGGGCCCCGGCGATCGCGGTGGACTCCTCGTCGTCGTGATCCACCACATCGCGGTGGACGGTGTGTCCTGGCGCATCCTGATCCCGGACTTCGTCGCGGCGTGGGCCCGGCTCGAATCGGGCCGGTCACCGCGGGTGCCCGCCTCGGGGACCTCGGTGCGGCGATGGGCACACGCACTGCGTGACAGCGCGGATGACGTCGAACTGCTCGCCCAGGGCGACATCTGGCGGGAACAACTGCGCGGGCCCGATCCACTGTTCACCGATCGCCGGCTCGATCCGCGTATCGACAGCGCCGCCACGATGCGCCGCATCGTCCGCCAGTTCGACGAGGCGACGACGTCGGCCGCCGTGACCACGCTGCCCCCGCGCTACGGCACCGATACCAACACCATCCTGCTCACCGCGCTGACCGTGGCGATGGTCGCGTGGCGCGGCGGTGACAGCTCCGTCGTCCCCGTGCGGATGGAATCCCACGGCAGAAACGGCGATCTCGTGCCCGGCACCGACCTGTCCCGCACGGTCGGCTGGTTCACCGCGGCCTATCCGTGCCGCTTCGACCTGGCAGGTATCGATATCGCGGACGCGATCGTGGGTGGGCGCGCCCTCGCCGCCGCGGTGAAAACCGTGAAGGAACAACTACGTGCCATACCCGGGGGCGGCGTCGGCTACGGGTTGCTGCGCTACTTCGATACCGGCGTCGACCTCCCGGCCGACACCACTCGAGTGTCGTTCACGTATCTGGGCGCGATCTCCACGGCGAACGGCCCCTGGCTGCCCACGGACCTCGCGACCGACCCTGATCCGATCGACCCCGGCCTACCCGCCGATGTGGCCCTCGCGATCGATACCGCGGTGGTCGGTGGACGGCTCACCGCGGGCTTCTCGTTCCCCGAGACCCTGATCGGACCCGACCGCGTCCACGAGTTCGCCGAACTGTTCGGAACAGTCCTGCGCACCCTCGCGCGGCATGCGGCCGACCCCGCCGCCGGCGGGTGGACCCCCTCGGATTTCGCCCCCGCCGGTCTGCGGCAATCCGAGATCGATCGCTGGGAGCGCCATTACGGCCGGTTGTGCGATATCCGGGCGCTCACCCCGATCCAGGAGAAGTTCGCCGATCTCGCACCCGCGGACGGACCGGAGGTCCACACGCTCCAGGTGGTGCTGACCTGCGAAGGGAATCCCGATCTCGTACGCCTGCGCGCGGCCGCGCAGCATATCGTGGATCGGCATTCCGCGCTGCGGGCGGCGTTCGTCCGCGACGGCGGCGGCCGGTGGCGTCAGCTCGTCGTCGCGACCGCGCCGATCGAGGTCCGGGAAATCGACCTGAGCGAACGCGGTACCGAACTGGACGATGTCCTGGCCGCGGAACAGGTGCGCCCATTCGATCTGGAAACGCCGCCGCTCCTCCGATTCCTGCTGATCCGGACCGCGGAGCGCCGCTGGGTGCTGTCGGTGACCAATCACCGGCTGCTGTTCGACGGCTGGTCCGCGCCGATCCTGATGCGAAACCTGCTGAGCGCCTTCGCGCTCGGTGTGGCCCGCCCCGGCGAGGTGGACGACGGGTTCGCCACCTTCCTGCGCTGGCGGGACGCCCGGAACCGGGAGCCCGCCGCCGCGGCCTGGCGCGCTGCCCTGCACGATCTCACCGCGCCGACCCTGGTCGCCGCGCCGGGCGGCGCACCACGGGATCCGGTGCGGTCGCATACCGAACACCTGGTGACACTGACGCCCGCGCGCACCGCCGCGCTGGCCGGTGTCGCCGCCGCATCCGGTGTCACGCTGAACACCGTCCTGCAGTACGTGTGGGCGTCGGTGCTGGCCGATCTCACCGGGAGCGACGATGTTCTGTTCGGCGCGGTGGTCTCCGGCCGGCCCGCGAGTATCCCCGGTATCGACGCCATGGTCGGCTCGTTCATCAACACCGTGCCGGTGCGGGTGCGCCGGGGCGAGGACCAGCCGATGGGCGCGCGGCTGCGGGCGCTGCAGGCCGAGCAGGCGGCACTACTCGACCACCACTATCTCGGACCGGCCGAGATCGAGGACGCGGCCGGTGTTCCGGTGCGCGAGTACTTCGACACCCTGCTGGTGTTCGAGTCGTATCCGGCCGACGTCGCGCCGACCCCCATCACGGTGGGTGACCTGGTGCTGACCGAGCTGTCGTCGCGGGAGATCACGCTGTTTCCGCTGACCGCGACGGTATGGCCGCGCGAGCAGCTGACAGTGGCACTGCACTGGCACCGCGATCTGCTGGACGACGATCAGGCCCGCCGGGTGATCGCCCGGCTGGAAGCCGAACTGGAACGGGTCGCGACCCTGCCCGCCGACGGCGCGAACGGAATGAGATGACGCAGACGACCGCGGACGGAGTGGGATGACGCAGACAACAGAGTGCCGGATCGATCACCCGCTGACCGCCGCGCAGCAGGAGATCTGGGCCTACACCGCCCTGAACGGCGCGGATCATCGCTATCGCCTGGAGGGCTACATCCATCTGCGCGGGCGTATCGATCCCGGCCTCTTCGAACGCGCGCTGCGCGGTGTCGTCGCGGCCGCCGAGACCTTACGCGTCCGGCTCGGCACCGCGGGCCCCGAACCACGTCAGGTGATCGAGGACTGCGCCGAATGGGTCCTGCATCGGGGTGATTTCGGTGCGGCTCCCGATCCGGTCGCGGCGGCACTGGCCCAACTGCGCGCCGCGCCACCCGCCTTCGACCTGACCGTCGCACCGTTGTTCGACCACCATCTGCTGGATCTCGGTGCGGCGGGACACCTCTGGGCCCTGCGGGCCCACCACATCGTGCTCGACGGCGCCGCCGCACTGGCTCTCATCCGGGCGGTCGCCCGGGCCTACACCGCATTGCTCGCCGGCGGGAGCGCGCCGGAAGTCGCCGACACCGTCGCGGGATATGTCGAGCAGGACCGGCGGTATCGCGCCTCGCGCCGGTTCACCGACGACCGCGCGTTCTGGTCCGGACGGCTCGCCGGGCTGCCCGACGCGCCGATGTTCACCCATCAGCCCGCCACCGCCGGCGCATCCGGGCCCATCCGGCATTCCGGCCGGCCCGGCGCCGGCACCTGGCGCGAATTCCAGCGGGCGGCGGACCGATTCGGTGTCGACCGGTCGGCATTGCTGGCCGCCACGACGGCACTGCTGCTGCACGCCGACTCCGGCGCGCGCACCGTGGTCCTCGGTCTGCCGGTACCGGCCAAACGCTCCTGGCGCGCGCTCGGGATGACCTCGAACGTCGTCGGACTGCGCGTCGAGGTCGATCCCGGCGCGTCCATCGGGGCGCTCGCCGCGGCGACGCAGGCCGAGCTGCGAGCCGTACTGCGGCACCAGCATTACCGGCGATTCGATCTGCTCGCCGACGGCACGTCCCCGGGCGGTGAGCACCGGATCACCGGCCCGGTGCTCAACATCCTGCCCGCCGCGCCCGATATCTGCTTCGGCGACGTGGTCGCCCGGCTGATCCCGGCATCCAGCGGATACACCGAGGCCTTCGGTATCGCCGTCTATCTCGGTGACGGGCCGCCGCGCATCGATATGGACACCACCGCCGATCGGTGCGATCCCGCGGCGCTGGCGAGTCTGCACAGTCGCTTGCTGACCACGATGGACGACGTGGCGGCGGCTTCCGCGGAGACGCCCGCCGGCCGGGTGCCCCGCGCATCCGCGGTGGTCGTGCCGCGCAATCCGCACGAGGATCCGGCGGGCGTGACGGATCGCGGGATCGCGGAGGTCTTCGATTCGGTCGTTCGCCGGCACCCCGAGCGCCATGCGCTCTGGTACGAGGGCGAGCACATCGGTTATGGCGAACTGCGGGTCCGTGCGCGACGGTTCGCCCACCACCTCGCTTCCCGGCACGGTGTGGGACTCGGGACGCCGGTGGGTCTGCGCCTGCCGCGCTCCCCGGAGCTGGTCGTCGCCGCGCTGGCGCTGCTGCGGCTCGGCGCGATATGCGTTCCGCTGCACGAGCAGGACCCGCCCGACCGGGTCGCCTGGATACTGGACCACACCGGCACCGAACTCGTGGTCGACGATATCGCGGTGGTGCGCGGCGTCTCACGATCCGACGGGCCGGTCCCGGCCACCCCGGCCGTCCCGGTACCCGCCGACGCGGCGGCCTGGCTGATGTTCACCTCCGGATCGACCGGCGCGCCGAAAGGCGTACTCGCCACGCACCGGGCGATGGTGGCGCGCGCGGTCGACCGGATCGCCGCGGGCCCGGAATACGCACGAATGCTGATGCATTCGCCCCATGTCTGGGACATGGTCGTCTGGGAACTCTGGATGCCGCTGTTACAGGGGCACACCGTGGTGATCGCGACACCGGACCGGCTCGGAGCCGATGACTTCCGCCAGGTGCTGCGCGAGGGCGAGGTCACCGCGGCGCTGCTGGCGACCGGGCTGTTCCAGGTGCTCGTCGACGATATACCGGACAGTCTCGCCCGGCTGCGCACGCTGTCGACCGCCGGTGACATCCTGCCACTCGATACGGTGCGCGCGATGCGCGCGACGGCGCCCGACCTGCCCATCGTCAACATCTACGGTCCGGTGGAGGCCACCGCCTACGCCACCACCTACTCGATTCCGGCCGGACCGCTGCCCGACGAGGCGATTCCGGTGGGCCGGGCAGTGGACCACACCGAGGTCCTGATTCTCGACGCCCTGCTGCGCCCGGTACCGCCGGGCATGGTCGGGGAGATCTACCTGACCGGAGCCGGTCTCGCCCGGGGGTATCACCGGATGCCCGGCCGTACCGCGACGGCTTTCACGGCCAACCCCTTCGGCGCCGCCGGGTCGCGCATGTACCGAACCGGCGATCACGGCAGCTGGGGTATCGACGGCGCCGTGCGGTTCCTCGGCCGGGGTGACCGGCAGGTCAAGGTCAACGGCATCCGCGTGGAGCCCGGCGAGATCGAGCACGCGATCCGGGAGCTGCCGGGGGTGACCGCGGCGGTCGTCACCGCGCACCGGGTGGCGGCGGGCAAGAGCCTGGTCGCCCATGTGGTCGCCGCCGAACCTGTCGACACGGCGGTCATGCGGAGCCGGCTGGCGCGGGTTCTGCCCGCCTATCTGCTGCCGGCCGTTATCGTGCGGATCCCCGCGCTACCGCTGACGGCCAACGGAAAGGTCGACCGCACCGCGTTGACCATGCCCGCCTCGGCCGCCGCGGAGCCGCCGCGGACACCGCGCCGGCAGATTCTCGCCGGACTGTTCGCCGATGCCGTCGGCCAGCAGCGGGTCGGCGTGCAGGACGACTTCTTCCGTATCGGCGGGAACTCGCTCGCGGCGATCCGGCTCTCGGCGGCGGCGAGCCGGACCTTCGGTGTCGTGGTGAGTCCGCGCGATCTCCTCGAGGCGCCCACCGTCGCCGCGCTGGAGCGGCTTATCGCCGGGCGGGGCGGAGGTCACGGCGCCGCCGACCGGGAAGCAGTGGATGTCGTACACCGGGAGAGCGACGGTACCGCGTCCCTTCCCGAGGACGCGATTCCGCTCACACCGAGCCAGCAGCGACTCTGGACGGTCAACTATCTCGGCGACGGCGCGGCCGATTATTTGATGCCCGCCGCCGTGGACCTCATCGGTCCACTCGACGCGGCGGCCATGGGGGCGGCGGTCCGCGATGTGGTACGGCGGCACGAGATATTGCGGACCACACTGCCTTTCACCGCTTCGGGTCCGGTCCAGCGGATCGCGGCCTTCGACCCGGACGCTGTCGACTACCGCGAGGTCACCGATATCGAGGACCTGAACCGATTGCTGGCAGGGGAGCTGGACCGGGGTTTCCGGCTGCTCACCGAGGCGCCGCTGCGGGTGCGGTTGTACCGGCTCGCGCCCGATCATCATGTTCTGCTCGTGATCCTGCATCACTGCGCGGGTGACGCCGAATCACTGGCGCTGTTGCTGCGTGAATTCGAATTCGCCTACCTCGCGCGGGCCGAAGGCGCGGCACCCCGGTGGCCGACGCCACCGGTCCAGTTCGGCGACTACGCCCGGTGGTTGCGTGACCGCGGCGACGATCCCGTCCACGCACGGTACTGGAGTGACCTGCTGTCCGGGTCGGAGTACACCCCGCCGCTGGCCGTCGACCACCCCCGGTCCGCTACCGGTGGATACCCGGCGGCGCTGCTGCCGTTCACCCTCGACGCGGCCACTCACACCGCGGTGCGCGATACCGCTCGCCGCCGCGGGGCGACCACCTACGCGGTCCTGCACGCGGCTCTCGTCCACGCCCTCACGGAAATGGGCGCCGGCCCCGATCTGGTCATCGGCACGGCACTGAGCGGACGCGATCGTCGCGAACTCGACACCATGCTCGGCTGCGCCGCCGATATCGTGCCGATCCGCACCGACCGCACCGCCGCACCGGAGACCGGACAACTGATCGACCGGATTCGCGACCGCATCCTCGAAGCCCACGAGCACAGGCACTACCCGTTCGAGCGCGCCACGGCCGGCCACGCCGGACCGGACCGCCCGCTGCCCCAGATCGTCACCACGTTCTTCCGCGATATCCCGGTCGCGGGCGACACGGGCGATATCGAGGTCCGGCTGCGCGCACTGCCACCCCAGCGAGCGGAGTTCGAGATCCTCATCCAGCTCGGAGAATCCACCGGCCCCGGCGGCGAACCGGCCGGCATCCACGGCGACATCCGCTACGCCGCACCGCTGTGGGAGGCCACGACGATCACCGCGCTCGCACACGGCCTGCGATCCGCGATCACCGCACTGTCGGACGAGTCGGTTCCGGCCGATTGCGCGCCGTGAATGCGCACGGCCCGGCCGAGCGCCGGTGAAATCCGATGAGCGGGCCCGCCGGGTACGGACCCGGTGGCAGCGGCCGGGTTTGCTCCGGTGAGTGCCGGGTAGGTCGTAGGGGCTGGAGCTGTTTCGGGGCGGGGAAGGAGCGATATGGGCGTGATGACACCGAGCCCGGTGACAGGCGGCCGCGGGTGGGATGAGCCGGCCGTCGAGCTGGATCTGGAGCGGGTGACACCGGGACAGGTACGCGCGCAGGTACGCCGGCTGGTGACCGGCCGCGGCGGGATCGAGGTCTGCGACGCCGTGCAGGTCAGCGACGAGCTGATCAGCAACGCCGTCCGCCATACCCGCGGCCCGTGCACCTGCCGGCTGCGGGTCGACTCCGGCCGGTTCGGCGTGGAGGTACGCGACGGATCCCCGGCGCCGGCGCGGATCCGGCCGCCCGACGACACCGGGGGCCGCGGGCTGCTGCTGGTATCGCGGCTGTCGACCCGATGGGGAGTGAACTACCACCCCGGCGGCAAAACCGTGTGGGCCGAACTCGGCGACCATCCCAACCCTTTTCACGTGCGGTCGCCGTGAAATCGGTGCGAGCGGCGGATGTGGCCGCCGCGTCGATTCAGCATCTGAGGAGACCGGTGACCGACCACCGGACCCGGATATCGGACGGGTGATCCCCACCGAACGCCGGTCGGTGAAGGCCGCGCGACCCGCACCCATGACCCCGTGTGATGGATTCATCCGTGGCGGGTGCGCCAGCGGGGCATTCGGTGCCGGCCCCTGGTCCGGGCGTGATCAGCCGACCGGGTGTATCGCCGCGCTCACCGGAACCGAGCGGGCACGGTGCAGGATGCGTTGGGCGCGAGCCGATTCCGGCAGCCGGACCGACAGGGAGTCGAGAACGAGGTCCAGTGCCGGTGCGGGTACACCGCGTGCCGCCAGGACGCCGGTCGTCCAGGCGATGAACGAGCCGAAGAGGACGTCGTCGTCGACATACAGCGCCGAGGCCAGGAAGTCGACGATATGCGCGATATCCTCCGCCGTGCGCTCCCGCTGGAACTCGGTGTAGGCATCCATCGGTGGGTAGGTGTTCCCGAGATCGGCCAGGACGCCGGTGACCAAGTCGGCCTTCGCCCTGGTGACCAAGGCGTACTCCCCGTCCGTGCGGGGCGTCGGTGGCCGGGATGGTGTCCGCGCCGAGGCTCGCGGTGGGCGTCGGACGACCCGCTCGATTTCGGCGGCGGCGCCGCGTGCGTCGGGCGCCCAGCCGTCGGCCCCCAGCATTCGCGCGTAGCGGCCGTCGGTCCCGAATGCCGCGCCGCCCACGAGTACGGGGACCGCGGCCGCCTGGCACGCGGTGATCGTGGCGTGAGCGGTGGGGAGCCGGGTGGGCAGTGAGGACGACAGCAGTACGGCGTCGGTGTTGTGCTGATGGAGGTGGGTGACCAGGTGCCGGGTGGGTACGTGCGCGCCGAGGAACTCGACGTGCCAGCCGCGCAGTCGCAGCACCTCGGCGACCAGACGTGCGGGCAGCGTGTGCCACTCACCGTCCACACAGGCGACGGTGACGTGGCCGGCCGTCGTGGGGGTTGCGGTGGCGGGGTGGCAGGCCAGTGCGGCGATCGCGCGATCGTTGATCGCGGTGGCAGCGTGTTCCTGGGCGACCGTGAAACGGCCGGCCGCCCATTCCGTGCCGACACGTAGCTGTACCGCCGCGATGACGTCGAGAAGTATCTCCTGCGGGTCGCTGAGGTTGTCCAGAGCGGCGATCACGGTGGCCGTGGCGGTGCTTTCGTCGCGCCGGACAACCGCTTCCCAGAGTTGCTCCCGGAGCGCGCCCGTGTCGCGGTGCGCCACCGTGTCGGTGCGCGGCTCGCTCATGGTGTCCGACCTCCGCTCAGCGCGTTGCTCGCTGCCGCCGGCCGCGGTGCCGGTCGAGGCGGCGTGGCGATCACCACCAGCGCGATATCGTCGTGCTGGCGGGGTCCCGCCCACTGCGTGGCGAGCATCTGGACGTATTCGGCGGTCGCCCCGGCAGGCATACCGGCGCACCGCGACAGCGCCTGCCGAAGGCGCTGCTCACCGAACATGCCGGTACCGAGTCGCCCGCCCCGGGCCTCGGTGATCCCGTCGGTATAGAGCAGGCAGCTTTCACCCGGTGCGAGTGTCGTTCGCATAGTGGTCGCGCGGACCCGCGGTAGAACGCCCACCAGTTGCCCTCGGGTGTCGGCCTCTTCCACGGTGCCGTCGGCGCGCACGATCAGCGGGGGTGGGTGGCCGGCGGACGTCAGCCGAAGCCGCACCCCGTCGTCGCGAGGGGTCAGGGAGGCCAGGACCAGGGTGGCGAATCTATCGTGCCGCGAGGTGAGCAGTGCCTGGTTGAGAAGGTTCAGTACTTTCTCGTGGTCGCCGGACAACGAGACGAGTGCGTGCAGGGTATTACGGATCTTGCCGGTCGAGACGGCGGCTTCCATGCCCTTCCCGCATACGTCGCCGAGAACGATGAGTGAGTGGTCGCCGGTACCAGCGGCCGGATGCACGTCGTAGAAATCACCGCCGACGATCTCGTGATTCGCCGAGGCCCGGTAGGCACTGGCCAGGTCCACGCCGGGGATGCGTGGCAGCCGCGGCGGCAGCAACTCACGCATGAGCAACCGGGTGATTCCGGCCTGCTCGGCGTAGAGACGGGCCGCCGACAGGGCTGTCCCGGCGCGGGACGCGAACAGTTGGACGAGTACCTCGTCCCGCTCCTCGAGATGAGTGCTGTCCCGGTGGAGCAGGACGAGCGCGCCGGCGGACAGTCCGTGTCCGGGAAGTGCGACGATCAGCACCGAACCGGGTGGATCACGGAAGCCCGGCGGCAGGAGCCATTGTGGAAGGGCCGTTGGATCGATCCGGTGCGAGGGTGCGGGTGGGTATTCGAGCAGGGTTTCCGCGAGGCCCGGCACCACGGCGGGATCCTCGTCCACGATCCGATGCCCCACATCGTCGCCGGAACAGGTGGCCACCGGCAGCCGGGAGTTCTCGGCGGAAGCCACGACGACCGCCGCGTCGGCGAGACGAGCCCCGAACCGGACGACGGCTTCCATGCACCGCTCTACGTTCAGCGACGCCGACAGGGCCGTCGACGCTTCGATGAGGAAATCGGTCCGGTTACGCTCCGCCGCGAGTTCGGCACCGGTGGTACGCAGCGAATCGGCGGTGTCTCCGAGTAGCCACCACAGCACGGTTCCCGCCTCCAGCGGCGTGGGTTGTGCCGCCAGTGGCCCGCCCTCCACGGCGCCGGCAACTATGTATCCCGTCTCGCCGGTCTGTTCCTGGTGGGCGCGAGCCAGCCATTCCGGCGCCGCGTCATCCAGCCTCGTGCCCGGATCGGCCCGGGGGAGCAGCGCCCGCGCTGCGCTGTTCACGGCCAGAACACAACCGGTGCCGTCGACCAGCACCGCCGGGTGCGGAACCGAGGACAATCGCGCCCCGAACGCCGAAGGGTCGGGCGGACGGCTATCCTGCCGATCCAGGGTCTGGGCTACGCTTTCCGCTTGTTCCGGGGTCACGCGATCGCGTCGGCGGCACTGTCGAAGAGGCGAAAATGCTCGGTGAGCCCGGTGACTTCGATCACCCGCCGCACCGCGGGGGATGCCGCGACGCGCACATCCATCGCCTCTCGCCGGATGCCCAGCAGCACCTTCAGTCCCGAGGAATCGAAGAACTCCACCTGCGACAGGTCGACGATCAAGACCTGGGGCCGTCGGCCTATAGCGCTGGTCAGCGCCTCGTGCAGGCGCGGAGCCGTATTGATGTCGACCTCGCCGGCGACGCCGACTTCGATGCACGCACCATCCGGCCGGGTCTCGATCGTGAAATCACGTCTTCGTTCCTCGTAATGCACGCTGGCGGCCTACCCTGTTCTGGCGTCTGAGCGATTTCTGCACGACTACGGGCAGGTCGCGGCCGTGCCGCAGAGCCCTCCCTGATGAACGGCTCGAAATCGCCGCTCGGGTCGTGTCGTGTTCGATCGGGTTGCTCCGCGGGGCTGCGTTATCAACCGCCGCATGGATCTGTCACTCTACGGGCCGGCTCGGACTTCCGTCCCGGCCGGTCCCGGCTTCCGGCTCACTCGGTGCCGGCCCGGGGTTCGGTGTCCAGTCGATTCCGTGACCCCGGCGCCCAGGGGTGCCACCATGAGGAGAGACATTCGGTTCGGAGGCGGTCATGACACAGACAGGCAGCGCGGCGTCCACGCGGCCCCATCATGAGGTCGATATCTCCAGTTACGAGTTCTGGGAAAAGGATTTCGACGGCCGGGAGGCGGCGTTCGCCCGGTTGCGCGCGACCGAGGGCCTCACCTGGCATGCCCCGCCGGATTCACTGATCTTCGCCGATCCCGACCCGGGCTTCTGGGCTGTCACCCGGTACCGGGATGTCGTGCAGGTCAGCCGGAATCCGGAGCTGTTCTCTTCGGAAGACGGCACGACCCTGGGGTATATGCCGCCCGATGTCGAATACCGCACCAAATTCTTCATCGCCCTGGACGCGCCCCGGCACACCCGCTACCGGAAATTGATCAGTTCGGCGTTCACGCCGCGCCAGATCCAGCGGGTGGAAGAGCAGGTCCGCGCCGATGCCGTCCGGATCGTCGACGATTTCGTCGCCGATCTGCGGACCGGCGAGACCCTCGATTTCGTCGACGCGGTATCCCGGAAACTGCCCATGCAGACCATCTCGCAGATGATCGGCATCCCCGAGGCCGACCGGGAGGCGGTCGCCTTCGCGACCGAAGCCCTGTTCGGCACCACCGACCTCGAGTACACGAGCCTCGAGGAGCGCGCCGAGTTCTTCTACAAGCAGATCGGCCTCCTCCACTCCGCCGGCACCGGCCTGGCCCGGCGGCGCCGCGCGGAACCGGGCAACGACCTCATGACCGCGATGATCGACGCCGAATTCGACGGCCATCGCCTCAGCGACGAGGATATCGGCGCGTTCATGGTGCTGATCTCCGCCGCCGGCAACGACACCACCAAACAGACCACCTCCCACGCCTTCAAAGCGCTCGTGGAGCATCCCGGCCAGATCGACTGGCTGCGCGAGGATCTCGACGGGCGGATGAACACCGCGATCGAGGAGTTCATCCGCTGGGGCAGCGTCGTGGTGCACTTCGCCCGCCGGGCGACCCGCGACACCGAGATCGCCGGAACCCCGATCGCGGCGGGTGAGAAGGTCGTGATGTTCTACAGTTCCGCCAACCGCGACGAGTCGGTCTTCGACGATCCGGGCTCGTTCGATATCACCCGCGACCCCAACCACCACGCCGGATTCGGTGGCGGCGGCCCGCATCACTGCCTGGGCGCGTGGCTGGCCCGCATGGAATTGAAGCATCTGTTCCGGGAGCTGATCACCAAGGTTCCGCCGGTCGAACTGGGTGAACCCGAGTACGGGCACAGCGCGCTCATCCACGGCATCAAACGTATGACGGTCCGGTCGGCCACCCCTTGACCTCCGCCGGCGGCGATGCCGACGGCAGGGCCCGACCGAGGTCGGCGAATGCGTCCCGGACCGCGAGGCGATCGATACCGGTCTGCTGCGGGGTGTGGTTCGACCCATGGAGGCGACCGCGGCTCGGAACGTGACGGGAAGTGCCGGGCTTCACATTTCAGCGGCCGGCCCGCAGCCCGGGAGCGGAGATTCCGCCCGTACGGTGCGAACGCTCGATCACGAGTCTGCAGATCGTAGTTTCATTCGGTACAGAATTACCATTTACTTTCTCTCTTGACACCCCTCGTGTGCGGCGTTAATTTCTAGTGGCTCAGATCACAGCGATGATCGAGCCGCTGAAGTCACCGGGGGTGTGACGCGGTGTCGAATAGTGAGCTCGACGGGTCACCGGGCGCTGACCGCCGGCACGACCGGCCTGGAAAGGCATGCAGAATGGGTATCAGAACCGGCCGGATCGCCGTCGCGGCGCTGGCAGTCGTATGCGCACTTTCCGCTGTCTCATGTGGTGACGACAGCAGTTCGCAGGGCGGTGCCCCGAGTGGCATCGCGCCCGGTGTGCAGGCGAGTGGGGAGCCGATCAAGGTCGGACTGTTCAATCCGTCGAAAGGCCCGGCGACCCAGGCGGGAGTGACCACGGGCCGGGACGCGGCGGTCGAGTACATCAACAATCAGATCGGCGGCATCGGCGGACGCCCGATCGAGGTGGTGGACTGCGGAGTCGACAACACCTCGCCGGAGTCGACGATCTCCTGCGCGAACCAGTTCGTCCAGGCCGGTGTGGTCGCGGCGATCGACGGATACAACGCCGAATCGTCGGCGGCGATGCCGATCCTCACCTCGGCGGGCATCCCGCTGGTCGGCCAGATCCCGTTCAATACCGCGACCGGCGCGGTCGCCGAGAACCGGGTGTTCTTCGGCCCGCCGCCCGCGGCCTTCCTCGTCGGATTCCTGCAGTCGCTGAAACAGGCGGGAAAGCCTTCGCTGACGCTGGTGAACGCCGATCTGCCGCAGGCGCACCAGGTATTCGACGGACTCCTCTCGCCCCTGGGCAAGCAGCTCGGGATCGAGGTCAAGAGCGCGTATTACCCGCCCACCGGCCCGAACTTCACCGCACTGGCATCCACCATCGCCGATGGCGCACCGGCGGCAGGTGGCCTGATGACCGCACCCAATGACAACACCTGCAACAAACTGTTCCAGGCGCTGCGGTCGGTGAAGTACACGGGCACGGTGTTCCTCGCCGCCTGCACGGACTTCGTCGAGACGATGGGCGCGCAGGCCGTGGGCGCGCAGACGTACTCGCCGGTGTGGCTGCCGCCCGCACTCGATTCGGCCCCCGAGCCCGCGAAGACCAATCTGGCGGCGGCGCAGCAGTTCATCGAGAATGCCGGTGGTACGGGCGGTTTCTACGCCTACGGCACCTTCGCCACATTCGTCGATTTCGCACAGGCGCTGAGCGCCGCGCCGCCGGCCGAGTTCACCGGGCCCGCCATTCTCGGCGCACTGAAGAAGCTGACGGACTACCAGAGTTTCCTCGGCCCGAAACTGAACTGCGGCAAGGCCACCAGCCCGAACTGCACCACCGATATGTTGCTGTTCGAGGTCACCGGCGATAAGAAGCAGACTCCGGTGACCGGCGGATTCCTGACCCCCGAC
Organism: Nocardia sp. NPDC003345; assembly: GCF_053589395.1. Classification (NCBI taxonomy): domain Bacteria; kingdom Bacillati; phylum Actinomycetota; class Actinomycetes; order Mycobacteriales; family Nocardiaceae; genus Nocardia; species Nocardia sp. NPDC003345. The sequence goes on along the minus strand of NZ_JBSFRU010000004.1, from coordinate 37,481 downwards.
CCCCGGATCCTCCAGCTGATCCCGGGCGCGGCGTAACCCGACCGGACCACTGGTGGGCCGGTCGCCGAATCCTCCGGCGACCGGCCCGCCCCCGGCTCTTCACAGGAATCAGAGGTCATGGGCCAGTTCCTACAGTTCGTTTTCCTCGGCTTGTCGACCGGCGCGGTATACGCGGTCCTGGCATCGTCGCTGGTGGGAGTGCACGCCGCGACAGGAATCATCAATTTCGCGCAGGGCGCGTTCGCCCTGTGGGCCGTCTACGTCGTCGCGGCACTGCAGACCGACGGCCTCTTCGTCCTGCCGATCGGCAGTATCGCGCTCGGCTCCGAAGCCGATCCGGTGCCGATGCCGGTGGCGGTCGCCCTGGGTGTCGCCTCGGCGGCGGCGTGGGCGCTGCTGGCGCATCTCGCAGTGTTCCGGCCGCTACGGCACGCGCCGATCCTGGCGCAGGTGGTCGCCTCGGTGGGACTGATGCTGTTCGTCCAGGCGCTGGTGGGGCTGCGGTTCGATACCGAAAATCTGTTCGCCGCACCGATTCTGCCGGAGGGCACCGTCACTGTCGCCGGTGCGCTGATCAACGTATCCGACCTGATCCTGGCCGGTGTCGCGATCGCCGTCGCGGCCGGCCTGCGCCTCTACTTCACCCGCACAACCCTCGGTATCGCGACCCGCGCCGGGTCCGAGGACGACCTCGCGGCCCGGCTGACCGGATATTCCCCCGATCGGCTGGCGGCGATCATCTGGACCGCGACCGGCGCGGTCTGCGGACTCATCGGGGTACTGGCCGCCTTCACCATCGGCCTCAACGAGACCAGCTACACCTTCTACGTCATTCCGGCCTTGGCCGCGGCGCTGGTCGGAAGGTTGTCGTCCTTCGCCGTGGCCTGCGCGGCGGGTCTGCTGCTCGGCTCGTTCCAGGCGGTGATCCTGTGGGCCGACACCAAGGATTTCTGGCCGGGCTGGGCGCAGGCCGGACTCGGCGACGCGGTGCCGTTCGTCATTGTCGTCATCGCGCTGTTCCTGCTGGGCGGGCGGATTCCCGCGCGCGGGTCGCTGGGGGCGGTACGGATGCCCGCGGTCCGGATTCCGCGCCTGCGGTTGCTGCCGACGGCGGGGGTCGTGGCGGTCACCGTCGCGGCGATCGTGGCGACGACGGGTACGTGGCGGTTCGGCATCGTCACCTCGATCATCCTGTCGCTGATCGCGCTGTCGCTGGTCCTGCTGACCGGCTATCTCGGTCAGATCTCCTTGGCGAGCACCGCTTTCGCGGGAGCGGCGGGATTCGCCCTGTCGAAACTGTCCGAGGGCTGGCACCTGCCGTTCCCGGTCGCCATGATCGCGGCCGCCCTCATCGCCACGCTGCTGGGTGTTCTCGTCGGTGTGCCCGCATTGCGGATCCGGGGCGCGCAGCTCGCGGTGGTGACACTGGCCGCGGCGCTGGCGATCCAGAGTTTCGTCTTCAACAATCCGGCCTTGACCCCGGCCGAGGGCAATCTCATCGCCGACCCGGTGTTGTTCGGTGTGAACCTCGGTGTCCGCGACGGTACCGATCTCGTCACCCTCCGCTTCTCGCTGCTGGTCCTGGTGATCGTGGCACTGTGCACCCTGGCGGTCATGCGGATCATGGCCGGCACCACGGGCCGCGCGCTGCTGGCGGTGCGCTCCAACGAGCGGGCCGCGGCCTCCGTGGGCATCGATGTCGCGGCGACGAAACTGCTCGGCTTCGCCGTCTCGGCCTTTCTCGCCGGAATCGGCGGATGCCTGATCGGTTACAGCCGAGGACAGCTGTCGGCCGGTTCGTTCACGGTGCTGATCGGGCTGACCGTCCTGGCGATGACCTACGTCGGCGGAATCACCTCCGTCTCGGGAGCCTTCGTGGCCGGGCTGGCCGGACCGCTCGGAGTCGGCTACGTCTTTCTGCATCAGACACTCGAACTGGGCGAATACTACGAACTCATCGCCGCCGGATCACTGCTGCTGATGGCGGTGCTGAATCCCGTAGGCGTCGCGGGAGCCGCGGCTTCGACGATCGAACGTGTCTCGGCGGCGCTCCGGCGCGAGTCGGCGCACCGCGAAACCGCCATCGCGGGAGTGGACGAGGAGGCCACGGTTCATGCCTGACAACGCTCTGCTCCGCACCCGGGGACTGTCCGTGCGCTACGGCGGGGTCGCGGCGAACACCGATATCGAGATGACCGTGGAAGCCGGTGAGATCGTGGGCATGATCGGGCCCAACGGCGCGGGGAAGACCACCTTCGTGGACGCGGTCACCGGGTTCACCGACTATGCCGGTGAAATCACCCTCGGCGGCCGTGCGCTCGACCGGCTCGGCCCGCATCGGCGCCGCCGCGCCGGCCTGGCCCGTACCTGGCAGGCCGGCGAATTGTTCGAGGATCTGACGGTCGCGCAGAATCTGGCCGTCGCGGTCCAGACCAGCGGGCTGCGCACCCTGTTCACCGATATCGTCGGCCGCTCCGCGCTCCCGGGCGAAACGATCGAGGCCGCACTCGAATTGGCGGGGGTACCGGGTACCGCGGCGCGGCGGCCCGGTGAGCTGACACTCGGGCAGCAGAAGCTCGTCGGGGTGGCGCGGGCCCTGGTCGGCGGGACACGCGTGGTGCTGCTCGACGAACCAGCGGCCGGACTGGATACCCACGAGTCCCGGGAATTCGGTGCCCATCTGCGGCGCATCGCGAGCTCCGGGGTGGGCGTCCTGCTGATCGACCACGATATGTCACTGGTTCTCGATATCTGCCGGCGGCTGTACGTGCTCGATTTCGGCATCGTCATCGCCGCGGGGGAGCCCGGCCGGGTCCGCGAGGATCCCCGGGTCGTCAGCGCCTATCTGGGCACCGCGGGGCGGGCGGAGGAGCCGGCGGCCGCACCCGCCGAACCGGCAGGAGACACCGAATGAGCGAGATCACCACGACCGGTTCCGCGGCCCCGCGATCCGGAACGGACCGGGACGTACCGGCTTTGACCCTCGACGGTGTGACCGTCGGATACGGCGGCGTCCCCGCGGTACGGCAACTGGACGTGCGGGTGCGTGCGGGGGAGATCCTGGCGCTGCTGGGCCCGAACGGCGCCGGTAAGACCACGACGCTGCTCGCCGCCGTCGGTGCGCTGCCGTTGTTGTCGGGCCACATCACGGCGCTGGGCGCACCGCTGGACCGGCGCGTCGAACGTAATGCGCGCCGCGGTGTGGTGCTGGTACCGGACAGCCGCGGAATATTCCACCGGCTGACGGTCGAGGACAATCTGCGGCTGGCCCGGCGCGGGCGTCGATCCCGCCCGGACGACATCTTCGACTACTTCCCCAAGCTGCGGTCGATGCGTTCCCGGCGCTGCGGCACGCTGTCCGGTGGGGAACAGCAGACGCTCGCCTTGGCGAAAGCGCTGCTGTGCGAACCGCGAATCCTGCTCATCGACGAGCTGAGTCTCGGACTTTCCCCCATCGCGGTCGACGATCTGCTACCCCGGCTGCGAATGATCGCCGACGACCGCAAGATGGCCGTCGTCCTGGTCGAACAGCACATCGATCTGGCACTGTCCATCGCCGATTCGGCGATGGTGCTGCATCACGGCACGGTGGCACTGGTGGGCTCCGCGACCGAGTTGCGTGCTCGCCGCGATATCGTCGAGGCGGCGTATTTCGGCGGCGCCGATGCACAGGCCGCCGACGGCGGCGGGTAACCCGGCCCGGCGGACCAGGCGGGGGGCGACGGGTCAGTGCCGGTCGAGAACGGCGGCCAGTTGCCGGCGCGAGGTCACCTCCAGTTTCCGGAAGACCTTGCGCAGGTGGTAATCGACCGTGTTCGGGCTGAGGAACAGCTGTTCGGCGATCTCCTGGTTGGTGGCGCCCCGCCCGGCCAGATTCGCGATCAGCTCCTCCTGAGCGGTCAGGCGGGTCGCGCGGTCACCCACCGAGGTGGCCTCCACACCGAGGGGTAACAGCTCCCGGGCCGCGCGGGCGTGCCAGCCGGTGGCCTTCTGGGTGTTGAACAGATGCGCGGCCTGCCGCAGGTGTGTGGTCGCCTCCGCGCGTCGCCGCTGTCTGCGCAGCCATTCACCGAACTGGAGGTGGGCGCGTCCGCTGAACATGGGTGTATCCGCCGCCGCGAGTTGTTCGATGGCCCGGCGATAGTGGATTTCGGGGTCGGCGGACCGGATCGCCCGGGCGAGGGCGCTGAGCCCGGTGCCCAGCGGGGTGCCCAGGATCCGGGCCCGCCGGTCGAGCAGGTGCTGCAATCGGTCGGCGGTCTCGGTCCGGCCCGCCCGCACCGCGGCCTCGATGAGATCGGCGGTGAGACAGGCCTCCGGGTGTTCGGTGCCGGACAGGATCCGCTCGGCGGCCTCCCATGCCGGTCCGGGGTTCGCCGCCGCGAGGTGTTCGTGCAGGCGGGCTCGTTGCCAGAGGTCGACACCGAAACCGAAGGCGGCCCGCCGGCAGATCTCCTCCGAGTCCGTACTCTCGTCGTGCCCGATACCGGGTGTGCCGGTCCAGCCGCGGATTCCGGCCCGCAGGGCGGTGATGGTCGGATGGTTCTCCCTGTAGCCGCACGCGGTGAGCAGTACGACGGTCTCGGCGAACTGCTCTCGCGCCGTGACGACCCGCCCCACCTGGATATCGAACAGGCACCGGTAGACCAGGATGTTCGCCAGCAGGTATTTGCTGCTGTCGCGGCGGGTGCAGTCGACGAGACCCCCGAGCACCGCATCCCGGGTGACGTCGTCGATCAGCAGGGTCGCGATATGGACCGCGCCGCTGTAGGTGTGGATACAGCGCAGTGCGGACGAGGGGTGGTCGATGAGATGGCGTGTGGCCGTCCGGTAGGTATCGATGGCGGTGCCGTGGTGGAGAACGAATTCGGCGTAGGCGCGCAGCGACAGCTCACCCGCGTCGGGCGTATCGGCGGACACGATGTTCAGCGCGGTTTTCGCGATATCGGTATCGGTCGCGCCGGCGGTCAGATGGGTGGACAGCCAGGTCGCCCGAATGGCCCTGCCCACCGCGTCGACGGCTTCGTCGTGCTTTCCGGCATCGTCGAGGGCTACGGCGAAACGGATCAGCGCGTCGGCGCGGGGTCCGAAGGTGTTGTCTCCCGCGGTCGGTAACTGGGCTTCGTTGCGCAGTACGGCGAGGCTCGCGCGTTCCTCCGCGAGCAGCGAATCCTCGTCCACTTCCGCCATCAGCGCCAGCGCCTGCTGCAGTGCCCCGGCGAAGACGGCCGATTCCGCGGCGGCCAGCAGCCGGCGGCCGCGATCGGGCGGAGTGCCGGTATCAGCGGCCCGCACCAGCAACCGGGTCCGGGTGGCGAAATCGCCGCGCCGGCCCGACAGGGCGGCGACCTCCTCCAGCCCGGCCGCCAGTACCTCGTCGATTCCGTCCGTGGCGGCGGCGCGGTGCAGCAGCGCGCGCTGGTTCAGGTTCAGTTGCGCCGACGCCTGGCTCAGATGCCGATGCGCCGCCCGGCGTTGTTCGGAGGTACTCGCGGTGTAGACCGCCGAACGGATGAGGGGATGCCGGAAGGTCACGTGATCGGCGACGATGACCAGTTCGGCGACCTCGGCGGCGGCCGACGCCTCGCGTGGTAGCTCCGCCGCCGCGGCGGCTGCCGCGATGGTGCCGGCGTTACCGTCGGTCTCCGCCGCGGCCAGCAGCAACCATTGCCGGCAGGACGGCGGGAGGAGCCGGATCCGGCGCAGATAGTGGGCTTCCAGCCGCGTGCCGATCGGGCCCGGGTCGGGCAGCGGGGACACACCGGCCAATTGCCGGTCGGTGAGCTCACCGCACAGGTCGCGCAGGGCCAGTGGATTCCCGCCGGTGGCCACGGCGATCTGTTCGGCGACGGTGGGTTCGATCCGCGCGTGCAGTACCGAGCGCAGCAGCAGGACCGAGTTCGTCACGCTCAACCCCGGCAACTCCCGGAGCGGCAGTCCGGCCAGATGAACACTCACCGCGGTATCGGAGCGCCGCCCGAAGACCATCACCACCGGGTCCGCGAGCAGCCGGCGCCCGGCGAAGGCGAACACCGCCAGCGACTGCTCGTCGACCCAGTGCGAATCGTCGACCCAGAAGAACACGGGTCCCCGGGCGGCGAGAGCGGTCACCAGCGCCAGCACCGCGACGCCGATCGCCAGCCGATCGGCGACGGCGCCCTCGGCAAGGCCCGCGGCGACCAGCAGGGAGTTCCGGTGTGCCTCGGAGAGATCGTCGAGGGCGGGCCGATGGGCCAGTACCAGTCGCTGCAAGGCGGCGAACGGCAGGTCGAATTCGGCCTCCACCCCGGCGACGGCGACCGTCCGGAAGGCGTCCGACTGTGTGATCGCCTCGGCGACGAGGGTGGTCTTGCCGATACCCGCGTCGCCGGTGAGGACGACCACCGAGCTACGGCCCGATATCGCGGCGGTGCACAGGGACCGTATCCAGGCCAGTTCCGCGTCTCGACCGACTACCGATGCCGCCACGGAAACCTCGTGATCCGTTGAATAAAGAGGAACGGTGCCGAAAATATAACACCCGTCCCACTATTTGGGTGTGGTGGATTGTCCGTTTCGCCCTGGCGGCGGACGGACCTCCGTTCGGCGCCGCGGGTAGTCGCCGGACGGTGGGAGGCGGTGGGGACTACGTGCTCCACGGGATTCGCCGGCGCACCGCCGTGCGGGAACGTGAACAGGTGTCACCAGGCCCCCAGGAGGACCGATGCCCTATGTGAGCACCGAGGACAAGACCGAGATCTTCTACAAGGACTGGGGTCCGGCCGACGGCACCCCGGTGCTGCTCAGCCACGGCTGGCCACTGAACTCCGACGCCTGGGACGCCCAGGCGCTCTACCTGGCCGAGCACGGCTGCCGGGTGATCGCGCACGACCGGCGCGGGCACGGCCGGTCGACGCAGACCTGGGCCGGCAACGAGATGGACACCTACGCCGATGATCTCTCGGTACTGCTGGAAACCCTCGATCTGAACGGGGTCACGCTGGTCGGGCACTCCACCGGCGGCGGCGAGGTGGCGCACTATATCGGCCGCCACGGCTCCGGCCGTATCGCGAAACTCGTTCTCGTCTCCGCGGTTCCGCCGTTCATGCTGCGCACCGACGACAACCCCGAGGGTCTGGCACCGGAGGTGTTCGACACGATCCGGGCCGGCGAGCGAGGTTCGCGGTCCCAGCTGTACCGGGATCTGGCCGACGGGCCCTTCTTCGGCCACAACCGCTGCGGTGACATCGCGCAGGGCATACGCGACGCGTTCTGGCTGCAGGGCCTGGCCTCCGGTCATCGCAATGCCTACGAATGTATCGCCGCGTTCTCCGCCACGGATTTCCGCGGCGACCTCGCCGCCATCGACGTACCGACCCTGATAGTGCACGGCGACGACGACCAGATCGTCCCCTTCGAAGTGGGCGGGCAGCGCTCGGCGAAGCTCGTCGCCGGGGCCGAACTGCGGGTCTACGCGGGCGCAGGCCACGCGTTGCCCGCCACCGAACAGCAGCGACTCTCCGAGGACCTGCTCGCATTCATCCGTTCCTGAACACCGCCCCGCCGCACCGAACCGATAGGACATCGACCGCCATGAACACCGCCGCCCCCGGCAAACCGCCCATCGTCCTCGTCCACGGCCTCTGGATGACCCCCAGCAGCTGGGACACCTGGGCCCGGCGCTATCGCGAACTGGGACACGAGGTCATCGTTCCCGGCTGGCCCGGTATCGATGACCGCAGTCCCGCCGCGGTGCGCTCGGACCCCGGCCCACTCGAAGGCGTCGGCCTGGTGCAGATCGTCGACTCCTACGACCGGATCATCCGGTCCCTGCCGCAGCAACCGGTGATCATGGGGCATTCCTTCGGTGGGATCTTCACCCAGATGCTGCTCGATCGGGGGCTCGGAATCGCGGGGGTGGGCGTGGCGCCCGGCCAGCCCGCCGGAATTCTGACCCTGCCGTTCTCCACGTTGCGCACCGGCTTTCCGATCCTGTCGAATCCGCTCCGGATCAACAGGGCGAATCCGCTGTCGAAACGGCATTTCCACTACACCTTCGGCAACGATCTCGGCCGCGCCGACTCCGACCGCGAATGGGAGAAGAGCGCGGTCAACTCGGTCAACCGGGTCTTCTTCGAAGGTGTGCTGTCACTGCCGCGCAAGAAGAACGGGATCACGGCCGTGGATTTCACCAAACCGGATCGGGCACCGCTGCTGCTGATCTCCGGCGAAAAGGACCACGTCGCCCCACCCGCCATCCAGAAGGCAACGTTGCGGAAATACGCCCAGGGACCCGCGGTGGTCGAGCGGATCGAGTTTCCGGGCCGCACCCACCGGCTGGTCTCCCAGGAGGGATGGGAGGAGATCGCCGACTACGCCCTGGACTGGTCGCTGAAACAGGCGGCGGCGCACCCGTCGCGGGCCAGATGACACGGCCGGCCCCGCTGCGCGGGCCGGCCGGTGACGCGCAGGTCGTACAGCGCACCCTCGATACCATCGACGGCCCCGTCGTCCTCGTCGGGCATTCCTACGGTGGTGCGGTCATCACCAATACGTACGACCCGAAGGTGAAGGCCAACGTCTATATCGCCGCGTTCGCTCCCGCCGAAGGGGAGTTCGTGCAGTTGCTGCTGGATCCGTTCCGGTTCCCCGGCAGCAGGCTCCTGCCGCCCGCGCTGCAGTTGCGACCCGGTCCCGCCGGGGTCGACGGCTCGATCGCCGAACCGTACTTCCACGAGATCTTCGCCCAGGACGTCGACTCCGCCACCGCGGCGACGATGTTCGACCACCAGCGTTCGGCCGCGCTGTGGGCGAATCTCGAGCCCAGCGGCGAACCGTCGTGGTCGACTACCCCCAGCTGGTACCTGATCTCCCGGGACGACAATGTGATCCCGGCGGCCGCGCAGCGATTCATGGCGGGGCGGGCGGCGCCGTCCCGTACCGCGGAGATCACCGCCTCGCACGCCTCGCCGGTGTCACAGCCGGAACTGGTGGCCGACACCGTCGAAAGGGCGGTCACCGGAACTCGCTGACCCGGTCGCTGTGCGGCGTGCCGCCGGACGGGGTTCGCCGCACCAGCCGTACGAGATCACCGGCGGGTCCTTCCAGTTGCCGCGGCGGCCGCCAGACGGCACGCAGGGTGCGGTCGAGGTGGAGGCCCTCCACCTCGACCACCTTCAGCTCGCCCCGCTCCACCTGCACCGACACCGCGAGAGTGCTCAGGACCGCCGGTCCGACCCCGCCCAGCACGCTCGTCCTGACGGCCGCACCGCTGCCGAGCTCGAGCAGGGGCGCGGCCCGGTCGTATTCCTGCAGCGCGAGGTCCAGCGTGGTCCGGGTGCCGGAACCCGGCTCACGGACGATGAGCGGAGTGCGGGCGAGTTCGGCGATCGACAGCGGGTGCCGGCGGCGGGTCCAGGGATGGCGCGGATCGACCACGACGACGAGCCGGTCGCGGGCGACCGCGACGGTATGCAGTGCCCGGGGCACGGCCGGGGATTCGACGAACCCGATATCGCACTGCCCGGCGGCGACGTCGTCGCAGACCTGCCGGGAGTTGTGGACCCGGAGGTGGATCGTGACATCGGGAGCGGTGCGCCGGAACCGCCCCAGCCATGCGGGCATCAGATGTTCGGCCACGGTCATACTGGCGCCGACGGTGAGTTCCGCGGCGCGCTTCTCGCGCATACCGGCGGCGACGTCGAGTAACTGCCGGGCCTCGTCGAGAACCTTGCGGGACCAGTGGGCGATCACCGTGCCCTCCGGCGTCAGGGTCGAACCGGTCGGCTTGCGTTGTAGCAGCGGTGTGCCGACCTGTGCTTCCAGTTTCTTGATGGCGCGGCTCGCGTTCGGCTGCGCGATACCGGCGACCCGGCTCGCCGCACCGAGGCTGCCGTGATCGTCGACCCCGACGAGTAGCTCCAATACTCCGAGGTCAGGCCATCCGTTGAACATGCCCGAAGTATATGTCTCACTCAATTGCCATATCATTCTGATATGTACCGATAGCGAATCGGCGGCTACCGGGGGCGGGCCGGCCGCGGCAGAGTTCTCGGTATGTCCAGTACTGTTCGCCCGGCCGCCGGTGCGCGACGCGACCCGGCCCCGGAAACCGGCACTCCCACGAGGCGGCCGGGCCGCGTGCGCGGTGCGGCGGCCGGTATCGCGCTGTGCGCGGCCGGTGCGGCGGCCGCGATGGCAGCCGGTCTCGTATTGCCGGGGGTGAGCCCGCTGTTGATCGCCATCGCGTTCGGTGCGCTGCTGGGCAATATCGTCGTCGTGCCCGGCGGGCTGAAGCCGGGCCTGGACTTCTCGGCCAAGCGGCTACTCCGGGTGGGAGTCGCGCTGCTCGGCCTGAAACTGGTGTTCGGCGATATCGCCGGTCTCGGATGGGGTGTGATCGCGGTCGTCGTGGCGGTCGTCGTGCTGGGTATCGCGGGGACTCTCTACGCCGGTGCCGCGCTCGGGCTGCCCTGGACGCAGCGGATACTGATCGCCTGCGGATTCTCGATCTGCGGCGCCGCGGCGGTCGCGGCCACCGGCGGGGTGATCGACGCGGAGGAGGAGGAACTGCTCACCGCGGTCGCGCTGGTGGTCGTCTTCGGGACGCTGCTGATGCTCGTCGTTCCGCTCCTCGCGAGCACGATGGGGCTGTCCGGGCGGCAGGCGGGTGCGTGGGCCGGCGGGTCGATCCACGAGGTGGCGCAGGCGGTGGCCGCCGGCGGCATCATCGGCGGCGGCGCGCTCGGAGTCGCCACCGTGGTCAAACTGGCACGGGTCCTGATGCTGGCTCCGGTACTGGCCTATCTGGGCGTCCGGCAGCGAAGGCGTGCCGGCGCGGGCGCCGCGCGGCCGCCGATCGTTCCGCTGTTCGTCGTCGGCTTCCTGGTATGTGTCGCGCTGCGCTCGTCCGGGCTGCTGCCCGCGGACGTGCTCGATCTGGCGCAGGCCCTGCAGACCGCCCTGCTCACCGCGGCGATGTTCGCGCTGGGGCTCGGTGCGCGTATATCACTACTGCGCTCGGTGGGGCCGCGCCTGATCGTGCTGGCGGCGCTGTCCACCGTCTGGGTGGCGGCCATCGCGCTGGTGGGTGTGCTGCTGGTGGTCTGAAGCCTGGCTCGCGCCGCGGCCCGCCCAGGGCGGAACCCGAACCGCGCATTGCGAATCGACTACGAAGTGATCAATTCCGAGCGGTCGGTCCGAATCGGGCGGCTCCCTCGAATAGTCTTCGCCGCGGGCGTTCCGGTGCCGGCAGCCGCTCTGCTTCCGGGCGCCACATCCGCCTGCGCATCTGGAGTGACACAGTTGATTTCACCGCCGCCCGCCGCCCGCTCCACCGAACTGCCGCTCGTCCACGGATCCCCACAGAGTTCCGACGGGCCCCGGGTTCCGTTCTACGCCGAGGAGATCGCCCAGGCCCCGCACCGGGCCTACCGCGAAATGCGCCGCCGATACGGTGCGCTGGTGCCGGTCGAGCTGGCGCCCGGCATCCCGGCGACACTCGTCGTCGGCTATCACACCGCGGTGCGGATTCTCAACGACCCCGAGCACTTCCCGGCGGATTCCCGGATCTGGCAGCGCGATATCCCTCGTGACTGCCCCGTCCTGCCCCTGCTGGAATGGCGCCCGTCGGCCGTCCGGAATTCCGGGTCCGTGCATGCCCGGTATCGGCAGGCGACGGTCGCCGGGGTGACCGGGGTCGATCTGTACTCGCTGCACAGCCGGGTGGAAAAGATCGCCGTCCCACTCATCAACGCCTTCTGCACCACCGGTTCGGCGGAACTCATCCAGCAGTACGCCTTTCCGCTGACCTTCGCGCTCATCAACGACATCCTCGGCTGCCCGGCCGAGATAAGCCGTCGCGCGGCGGCCGGAATGGCCACCATGATCGAGGGATCCACGATGGCCGCGGCCGAAGGCAACGCCATGCTCGAACAGGCCATGGCCGATCTGGTGGGCCTGAAGCAGACCGAACCGGGCGAGGACATAGTCACCCGGATGGTGCAGGACCCGGCGAACCTCGACGACGAGGAAATGCTGCACAACGTCTACAGCTTCTACGGAGCGGGAATCGAACCGCTGCAGAACCTGATCGTCAACTCGCTGCGGCTGATGCTCACCGACGAGCGTTTCGCCGGTGGGATTCTCGGCGGCAGCCTCTCGACCCGCGACGCCGTGGACGAGGTGCTCTTCACCGATCCGCCGGTGGCGAACTACGCGATCTCCTTCCCGCGGCAACCGATGCTCATCGACGGCGTCTGGCTACCCGCCCATCAGCCGGTGATGATCAGTATCGCCGCCTGTAACAACGATCCGGCGATCGACACCGGGGAGTACACCGACAACCGCGCCCACCTCGCCTGGAGCGTCGGGGCGCATACCTGCCCGGCGAAAGAGGTGGCGTACCTGGTGGCGCAGGAGGCGATCGACCAGCTGCTCGACGCCCTGCCCGAACTGCGCCTGTCCGTACCGGCCGAACAGCTCACCTGGCGTCCCGGACCCTTCCAGCGTGCGCTGACCGCGCTGCCGGTGGAATTTCCCGAATCCGCGCCGCTGACGATCTAGTGCCGGCCCGACCGCGGGGTCAGGGCTGCCCGGTGGCGAAAGCCTGTACGGCGTCGAGGAATTCCGGGCCGCCCTGCACGTAGCCGCCGACGGTGCCGCCGACCAGCACCCCCACCGGGATACTGACACCCCAGATCAGGAACAGGCAGGCCCCGAGCAGGCCGCCCACGATGGCGCCGCCGACCACACCGGGCAGGTTCTTGGTGATCTGATCCGCGAGGCGGTTGTAGGAACCGATATCGCGCACCCGCGCGATATCGGCCGCCGGCGCATCCGGTGTCAGCGTCAGCGTATGGCCGTTCGCGGCTATGTGCTGCGCGACCGAGATCGAACGGCCGTCGGCGGCGTACCGCAGCGGCACTTCCATGACGGGGGTGCCGTCGCCGGTGGCGAGCAGGACCGCGCCGTCGCGGGCGGGTTCGAACGTGCCGTTCTCGACGGTGGCGACAACGGTCCCGTCGGCCGGTGAAACGTGGATCAGGTAGCCGATGCCGTGGTCCACACCGGAAATCGCGTCTCCCGCGGCCGGCCGCGGCGCGGGCTCCGCGGGCGCGGTCGCCGACGTGATTCCCATGGCCGCGATGGTCATGAATACGGCGGCGGTCGTTCTCCCGAACTTCATTCTTCGAACCCCTCCACTCAGCTGCCCCGGATGGGCGGATCGAGTCAGACCTTAAGCCGTGCCGAATGAAATGGTGGGCACGCCACACAGTTCGGTTGTCGTGGCGCCGGGGCGGACGGTCGGCGCGGGGTCCGGCCGGGCCGCTAGAGTCGAGCACCGTGGGTGCGTGGGGCGTCAAGGCGCTGGACAGCGACGAGGGTCTGGAAGTACTGGCGCTGGTAGCGGAGGTCGCCGGCGGCCGGGACCGGGTCACGGCCGATGAACTGGTGCACGCGGCCCGGGCGGAAGGCCTGCTCGGCGCCGATCCCGCCACCGACGAGTACCTGTACGACGTGACGGCCCTGGCGCTGGCCGAGATTCTCACCGGTGACACCGCGCAACTCGCGGATCCGGCATTCGGTGGGACGGTTTTCGCCCCGACCCCGGACGGTACCGGTGTGCTGATCACCTGGTTGACGCAGTCGATCGCGCCGGGCGCGGATCGTGAGTTCCAGGACCTGTGGTCGGGCGACCCCCGGCACCGCGGCCACATCCTCGCCGTCCTCGCGGCGCTGGATCGCACACGGGATTCCGGATAGGCCGTCGGCTCGCCGGACCTACCTGCCACCGGTCGCGTCCGGCCGGTACCGATGTGCCGGTTCTACCTATTCGCCGACGATCACACCGACGACACAGCAGGTGAGGAAAGGGCGTGTGATGGTAGGTATCCGGATTCTGGGAGCGGGTGAATGCGGGCTGCCGCTGGCGCATCGGCTGCGGCGCGGCGGGCTGCCGGTCACGCTGGTGGCCGCTCGTGAAGCGGCCGCCGTCCTGAACGGGGCGGTGACCAGTACCCAGGTGAAATTTCCCGCGACGCTCGACCTGGAGGAGGCCGCGGGCCTGGGGCATTGGCAGGCCACGGCGCCGCGGATACGTGGTATCCGGCTGTCGATGGTGATGGACGCCCAACGTGTCCTGTCGTGGGCCGGACGGTTCACCCGGCCGGCGCAGAGCGTCGATCAGCGCACCGTGTTCGCGCGCTGGCTCACCGACTACGTCGATGCCGGTGGGGAATTGGAGATCGCCGACCCCTCGGTGGCCGAACTCGAACGCCATGCCTCCGGTGCCGAGCTGACCGTCCTCACCCGCGCGTCCGGGCAGACGGCCGCGTGTTTCCCGCTCGATCCGGAGTGGCCGGCGCCGGCACGGCCCGCCCGGCAACTCGCGGTCTTCTACCTGGACGGTGTCGACGCCGACCCGGACGATCTCGGGACCTACATCGGACTTCCCGGACTGGGCGAGATCGTCTCCTATCCCGGTCTCACCGGCGCGCCGGGCCGGGAACGGCAGTGCGAGATGCTCCTGATCGAAGCCCTGCCCGGTGGTCAGCTCGACGTTTTCGCCGGCTACCGGTCCGGCGCGCAGCGGTGGGAGCGGGCCCGCCGGTTGCTTGCGTCGGTGCTGCCCGCCGACCTCGCCGACCGCTATCGCCGGGCGGAGCCGACCGATGCCGGAGCCACGGTGACCGGCGCGGTGACCCCGGTGGTGCGACTGCCGGTCGGTGTACTGCCGTCGGGGCGCCCGGTGCTCGGCGGTGGGGACGTGGTCTGCCGAATGGATCCCGGCGGCGCCCAGGGCGCCAACAGTGCCGCGCACTGCGCGGCGGCGTACGCGGCGGCGATACTGGCGCGTCCGGCAGGCCCCTTCGACCGGGAGTGGATGCTGTCGGCGGCGCGACCCTGGCTCACCGGGACCGCCCATCCGGCCGCACGGTGGACCGCCACCGTTCTCGCTCCGCCTCCGGAGTTGCAACGGATCATGCAGGCCGCGCAGGACGATCCGGTCCTGGCGAACGCGTTCGCCGATACCTTCGCCCGCCCCCGTGATATGGCGCGCCTCGTCGAACTCGGCGAAAGGGCTGTGCGGCAGGTCCGCTGATCTCGTCTCGGTGCCCACGCCGCAGCTGGACGATTCGCAGGTCCGCGGGCCCGTGACGGTCAGGACACCATATGTGGCGGCGCCGGTGGGAACGTCACGGGCAGCGCGGCGAGCGCGCGGTGGAACGGGCCGGGACGCCAGACGAGTTCATCGGCGGTGACCGCGGGACGCACATCCGGCAGGGCGTCGAGCAACTGGTCTATCGCGCCCTGGGCGATCAGGTAGGCCGCGGATCGCGCCGGGCAGGCGTGCGGGCCCGCGCCCCAGGCCAGATGGGACCGGTTACCGGTGTGGTCGCCGGCCTGGATCGCCGGATCGTTGTTGCAGGCGGCCAGGCTGATCACCACCGGCTGGTGCGCGGGCAACCAGACCCCGTCGATCAAGATCGGTTGCCGGGGGTAGGTGACGCTGAAATTCGCCATGGGCGGATCCTCGAAGAGCACCTCGTCCAGGGCGTCCCGGGTGGACAGCGCGCCGCCGAGCAGACTGCCGCCGAACCGCTCGTCGGTGAGGATCAGCAGTAGCGCGTTGACGATCAGGTTCTGCAGCGGCTCGATCCCGGCGCCGTAGAGGACGACGATCTGATGGATCAGCTCCGACTCGTCGAGATCGGCCGGGTGGGCCAGCACCCGCGAGGTGATGTCATCGCCCGGTTCGGCCCGTTTCAGGTCGATCAGTTCCAGCACCGCCGCGCCCAGCATCCGGTTCCCGTGCTCGGCGTCCACGCCGTCGAACACGGCCTGGGTCGCCGCCGCGACCTTGCCGCCGATCTCGGGCGGGCACCCCAGCAGCGCGTTGATCGACTCGAACGCCAGCGGGAAGGCGTACTGGGTGACCAGATCGGCACCCCCGGATTCGCAGAACGCGTTGATCAGCGGCCCGGCGATCCGCCCGACTACGCTGTGCAGCGCGTGGAGGTCGATCCCGTCGATCCCGGCCGTGTTGACCCCGCGGTACCGGATATGTTCGGCGCCCGCGCTGCGGATGGCGCTGGGACGCCACTCCAGGACGGGCAGCACCGGGCAATCGGCCGGGATATCGCGCTGCCAGGCCCGGGGGTCGGCGGGAAAACGTGCCGGATCGTTGAGAATTCGCAACGCCGCCCGATACCCGACCACCAGCGTCGCGGGAACCCCCGGCGCCAGTTCGATCGGGACCAGGGAGCCGTATGCGTCGCGCATCTTCCGGTAGGCGCCGTGCGGGTCGGCGGCGAAGTCGGGGGAATACAGCGGAACGCGCGGTGTGTCGGCGTCGGCGGGCGAGGCCGGGTGACCGGTGGCGGCGGTGGGCGGTATGGGCACGGTGGCGGACTCCAGCGAGGGACGGTGGGCATCGGCAGGTGAAGATGCTTGCGGCCGTTGGCCTTCGACGGCCGCACGCGGTACCGAGGCTCACCCAATAGGTGGATGCGCGGCATCGGTAGAGACGCGCGTGCGCCGCCGCCGCGGCCCCGGACGGCAATCCGCTACGAACGCCCCGGACGCGGGGCCGACCTGCGCCGTTGCGGTCTTCGTGCCGCCTCTTCGGCGACCTGATCCCGGCGCCCGGGCGGCACCAGGGGCCGGATCTCGGCTCGCGAACCGATCATCAATTTGTGCAGTACGGCCGCCATCTGGGCATCGACGGTCTTGTAGGAGCTACCGCGCCGGGCGGCGATGGCCGTATTGGTCCAGCCGGCCGCGGCCAGGACGGCGACCTCTTGTTCGGCCGCCGACAGTTGCCGCCACGCCGACGGGCGGTCGCGACGGACCGGGTGGTCGACGGGCAGCCGGTCCATCTCGAGGTTTCCCAGTGCCAGTTGCGCGACCTCGCCGGCCTCCGGCCGCAGCCGGGCGCCCTCGCGCTCCGCCGCCGCGAATTCGTCGTCGCCCAGAATGTCGCGGGCGATCGTCGCGGCGAATTCGGTCTCGGCGGCGAACGGACCCAAATTGGCGATATTCACACCGAGCCGTTCACGTAGCGTGGCGCCACCGCCGAGGAGCCGCGCGATATCACGCGCTCGCGCGGCCGAATCGCTCGCCGGATCGTCGCTCGCGCCGGCCGCCAGGCGCGCCAGCGTCCAGGCCTGGATCTGCACGGCCCATGCCTCGCCCCAGCGGTCACGCATGGCCAGCTGATTCGACAGGGCCGCGCGGCCCAGGGCGAGCGCCTCGTGCGGGTCGCTGTGTTTGCCCATCGCGATCACCGCGGCCAGGGTCGCCCACGATATCGCCCACGGGGCACCGGAATGTTCCGCGTTGCGCAGGTGGGCGCGACAGGTGGCCAGCGCCTGTTCGGGCGGGCCGAAGAACGCCGTGGCCAGTGCTTCGAACAGTTCGGCCATGGCGGCCCCGCCCTCGTCCCGCTCGGCGGCGAATCGGGCCCGGGCCCGGGCCAGCACATCGATCGCCCGTACCTCGCAGCCGACCAGCATCAGCTCCGCACCGCGCGCGAATTCGGCCGCGGCCGGCAGGCCCAGGTCTCGTTCGGGTTCTTCGCGCCAGCGCGACCGGGCCGCCGCGTCCGGGACACAGCGCGCGACGCATTCGTCGAGCACGAGTTCCGCGTCCCGGTGCATGCCCTGGCACAGGCCGACCCAGGCGATCAACGACATCGCCGCGACCTGCAGCGGCGCCGGCTCGGGTTCCGAAGACCGGCCGGCCTCGAGTGCGCGCTCGGCCCACCGGCGCAGTTCCCGCAGTGAGCCGGTGAAGAACGGTGTTCGCAGGGCGATCAACCCGGTGGCGATCTCGAGGCCGACCGCCGCCTCGCCGGGCGTGGCGAGACTGCTCGCCATGGCGCACTGCAGATTGTCCCAGGCGGCCCGCGCCCATTCGAGCAGCTTCTGCTCATCGGGCCCGAACCACCCGGTCCGGGCGGCGACGACCTTGTCGCGGTAGTAGCGGCGATGCCGGCGTGCCAGCCGGTCGGCTTCCACCGGGTCTTCGTCCAGACGCTGCCGGGCGAACAGCTGGATGGTCTCGGCCAGCGAATAGCGTACGGCGTTCTCGCTCAGATGGATCGAGACCAGGGACTGGTCGACCAGCCGCTCCAGCAGGCCCTCGATATCGGCCGGGGCGAGGCCGCCACCGTGCGGGGATTCGTCGGCGCAGATCCTTTCGACGGCCTCGAGTTCGGCGCCGACATCCGGTCCGGGACCGTCGGTGCCGTCCTGGTCCGCGTCGTAGCCGGCGGCGAATACGGCGAGACGGTCGAACAGCAGCCGCTCCTCGGGACCGCACAGATCGTAGGACCAGGCGATGACATCGCGGATACCCCGGTGCCGGGCGTCGGCGCCCACCCGGGGCCCGTTGCGCCACTGCAACCGCCGGTCGCCCGCCTCACCGCTGAGGTCACGCAGGATCGCCGGCAGGGGCTGACGCGACAGCCGTGCGGCCGCCAGCCGGATGTACAGCGGATGATTGTGGACATGCCGGCAGATCGCCGCTGCCGTCTCGGTCTCGCTCTCGGCGAGGCCGTGCCCGGTGAGGGACGCGCGAGCGCGGAACAGGGACAGCGCCTGGCCGGGGGAGAGCGCGGGCACCGGCACCAGCTGCTCGTCGACCCAGCCGATGGCCTCCCGGCTGGTGGCCAGCACGGTCAGCCCGGGTGCCGCGTCGAGCAGGTCGGCGATCACCGTGCCCGCTCCGTCGAGCACATGTTCGCAGTTGTCCATGACCAGGATCGTCTGCACATCACGTCCGGTCGCGTCGCGGCGGCGCAGCGTGTCCAGCACCGCTTCCCAGGCCGGGCGTCCCGAGAAATCGGTCTCCACCACCGAAGCGGCGACCTGCTCCTCGACCGCGGTCGCGTCCGCCCGCGGGGACAGCAACGCCAACCGCACCCAGTGCACCGGCAGCCGGCGTGCCCGGCGGAACCGGTGCACGGCCTCGGTCGCCAGCCGGGTCTTGCCGATCCCGCCCGCGCCGATCAGCGTGACCAGCCGGGTGCCGCCGAGCAATGCCATGCCGATTTTCTGCAGTTCCCGGTCGCGGCCCACGAAATCACTGGCGGCCGCGGGCAGCAGTCCCGGCCCCGAAGCATGTCGCACCGGGGCAGCGTAGTTCACAACGGCTCCGGCCGGGGCGGAGCCGAGCTGCGCGGTCCGCGCTAGCGTCTGCGTCCCCGCGCGGGTTTCTTCGCGGCGGCCGCCGGCTTCTTCGTGGGGCGGGGCTTCTTCGCCGCCGCCGCCGGTTTCCGCGACTCCGATCGGGTGCCTTTTCCGGCGGGGGAGCGGGAGCTGCGTTCCGAACGGCCGCGTACCACGCCGACGAACTCCTCGATCAGTTCGGTGGTCCGTGGCGCGGGCCAGGCCAGCGCGATCTCGGTATCGCCGGTATCGGTCACCGTGCGATAGACCAGATCGCGCCGGTGGTGCAGGCGGGCGATGGAATGCGGCACGACCGCGACCCCGACGCCGGCGGCGACGAGTTCGATGGCGTTGCGGACGGAGTCGATATCGGCGGTGTCCTGCAGGCGTTCGTCCGCGAGATCGGCCATGCGGACCTCGTCGAACAGCGCGATCTCGTGATCCTTGGGTACCACGACGACGGGCAGCTCCCGGTACAGCGGGATCGCGTTCATACCGTCGCGGTCGATCGGCAGCCGGACGAAGCACATATCGACCAGTCCCTCGCGCAGCGCGTCCTCCTGGCCGGCCTGGGCGACGGGGACCAATTCGAGGCGGGTCTCGGGGAACCGCTGTCCCCAGATCCGCTCCCATTTGGTGACGGTGACACCGGGGACGAACCCCACCCGCAGCGCGGCGGGGACCTCGGGCGCCGCGCTGTCCCGCTCGTTCTCGGCGTGCGCGAGGATAGCGCGCGCCTCCCGCAGCAACTCCTGCCCCGCGTCGGTCAGCCGGGTCGGCTGCGCCCCGGGCACGAACAGCTTCGTGCCGAGCTCGTTCTCCAGATCGATGACCGTATGACTGAGCTTCTGGCGGGAAATACGCAACGCCTTGGCGGCCCGCGCGAAATGCAGTTCCTCCGCGACTGCGGCGAACCAGCGCAGGCGCTGCACATCGATCGAGGAGAACCGGCTCATATCGGCAAGCGTATGGCACCGCGGCATCCGGACCGGGCTCGCGGCCCGATACGCTGTCCCGGTGAGCCCGGATAAGAAACCGCAGATGATGAAGCCGCTGACCGCGGCGAACAAGCTCGGCATCCATCTTCCGGCGGCTCCCGAAGAGTTCCGGAACACCCCGATATCACGGGCCGAGCTCGAGGAACTGCGGGCGAACCCGCCCGGATGGCTCACCGAGCTGCGCCGCACCGGGCCCTTCCCGCGTGACATCGTCGCGCGCAAGCTCGGCGTCTCCAACAGCGGCCTGACGCGGGCCGGGGTGTCGGATTCGCTCACCGCGGACGAGATCGCCGCCTTCCTCGCCGACCCGCCGGAGTGGCTGGTCCGCGAACGCGAGAGTTATGCCGCGGTGCGCGCCGAGGACGAACGGGTCCAGGCCAAGGAGGCCGAACGCCGGGCCGCGACCAACCGGCCGGCGAAGGGCCGCTAGCCGGCCACGCGGCACCCGGAAATCTTCTTTCGCGCGCAGGTCATACCGCGCGTCGGTACCAGGGGCGGCTTCGACGGGGTTGCGGGATGATGCCGGTGGCCTAGGCTGGAGTCGCGGGCTCGTTTACCTTGAGCACCCAGGGCCGAACCTCTCGCGATGCGTGTGCCGAGGTGGGCACCGGATGGACCACAGCGCAATCCCCGCGATGCCCAGCGTTTCTTCCAGCTGACGATCGATCGTGTCCGATAGAGATCCGCGTGACCGATTTCGACCCTTCACGACCTCGATCGCGCATCGAGTGAGCCGCAGCAGGACGCGACGAAAACGATTGAGGAGGCCGCAATGGCCGAACCATCCGGATACACCCGCCCGCCGCCCTCTGCCTCGGCGCAGCGGAGTCACCGTGGACGCGACCCCTACGACGACCTCGAACCCGCGTTGGGCGAACTCGCCGCCCTCGATTCCGCCGATCCGGCCCGCACACGCGTGCGGGAGGAGATCATCGACCGCTGTCTACCCCTCGCCGATCACATCGCCCGCCGCTACGCCGGCCGCGGTATCGATTTCGACGATCTGCTGCAGGTGGCGCGCCTGGGCGCGGTCAACGCGGTCGACCGCTACGACCCCGCGGTCGGCACCCAGTTCCTCGCTTTCGCCGTTCCCACCATGCTGGGAGAAGTGCGCCGATATTTCCGCGATCAGGGCTGGGCCGTACGGGTGCCCCGCCGCATGAAGGAACTGCAGGCCCGCATCAGCGCCGTGACGCCCGCGCTGACCCAGGAGCAGGGCCGCGTACCGTCCGCTCGCGAACTCGCGGCGGTACTGGACACCACTGTGGAAGAGATCACCCAGGCCATGATCGCCGCCAACAGTTACACCTGTGACTCGCTCGATGGCGTCCCCGAGGCGAACGACAGCGGTGACGGCGCGTCCCCGGTGGACCGGCTGGGTGAGACCGACCCGCATTACAGCCTGATCGAGGACGCCGAGGCGGTGGGGCCGCTGATCGCCCGGCTGCCCGAAACGGAGCGGCGGGTCCTGCTGTTGCGCTATTACGAGGACAGGACCCAGAGCCAGATCGCGGCCGTGATGGGCTGCTCCCAGATGCATATCTCGCGCATGCTCACCCGGGTCGCGCGGACACTGCGGGAGCAGGCCCTCGCGGAACCGGGTTCCGGGAAGGCCGCCTGAGCCGCCCGCCGGTCGACCGGCATACGTGCAGGAGAAAGGGCAGTGGCCCGGCCGATCGGCCGGGCCACTGCCCATTTTTAACCGTTCCCACCCCGAACCACCGAAGCGGCCGGCGTGGAACTTTTCGCGGCCGGGCCGGTGTCACCGCCCCTGATGCGACTGCTGCCGCGATTCGTCGGCGTCGGCCTCGGCGCGGGCCTTCTCGGCCTCCGCCTCCTTCTCCGCGACCTTGCGCTGGGATTCGGCCTTGTCCTGCTGTGCGACTCCCTCGTCACGCAGGTCCTTGTTGTCGAGCACGGTGCCGCCGACTTCCTTGGCCTTGCCCTTGACGCCCTCGACGACGCCTTCGATGCCCTCGCGGGGGCCGGTGCGTTCTTCCGCCACGATAACTACCTCCGAATATCGGTTCGTTCGGTGGACCTATGGCGCCTACCCGGCATCTGCCGGTTGAATCCGCGGATCGCCGATTCTCTCCGCTGTGGTCCGATATGCCCTGTGCCGGCCCTCACGTCGGCACCGGGGACCGCTGCCGAGCGTGGCGGCGACCGGATCGCCGGGCGCCGGGGTGATGCTGTGTCGAATCGGGTCCGCGGGGTAGCCGCCGGCTATGAAGGAATCGATCGGAACAGGCGAGTCGTACTGGATCGAGTCGAGCGAAGCCACCTCGTATCCGCGTTCCGCCGGCGATATCGACGTGGATGTCGCGGTTGTCGGCGCCGGTATCGCGGGACTGTGCTGCGCCTGGGAGATCGCCGCAGCCGGTCGATCGGTCACCGTAGTGGAAGCCGATCGGATCGTCAGCGGTACGACCGGTTACACCACGGCCAAGGTCAGCGCCCAGCACACGCTGATCTACCACTCGCTGGAGTCGTCGTTCGACGCCGAGACGGCCCGCGCCTACGCCCGTTCCCAGCAGGACGCGGTCGAGCATCTCGCCACTACGGTGGCGACGCTGGGTATCGATTGTGATCTGGAGCGAGCACCCGCCTATACCTACGTGACCGATCCGGAGCGAGCCGACCCGATCCGGGCGGAGGCCGAGGCGGCCGAACGGGCGGGATTGGCGGCGTCGCTGGTCACCGACACCGGACTCCCGTTCCCGGTGGCCGCCGCGGTCCGGGTGGCCGATCAGGTCCAATTCCACCCACGGCGGTATCTACTGGAACTCGCCGCGCGCCTGGTGCGTGCCGGTGGGCAGATCTACGAACGCACCCGCGTCGTCGGCCTGGACGAGGGCGAGCCCTGCCGGCTGACGACCGAACACGGTACGACCGTCCGGGCCCGCGACGTCGTGGTCGCCACGCACTATCCGGTGTTCGACCGCGCGCTGCTGTTCGCGCGGTTGCAGCCGCGCCGGGAACTGGCGGTGGCCGGTCCGGTCGACGACGCGCACGATCCCGGCGGTATGTACATCACGCCGGAGCTGAACACCCGGTCGGTGCGTACCGCGCCGTATGGGGACGGCCGCCGCCTGCTCATCGTCACCGGCGAACATATGCGCCCCGGTACGGAATCGACCGCGGCGGGGTTCGATCGGCTGGCTTCCTGGGCCCGGGAACATTTCCCGGTGCAATCCCTCGACTGGCACTGGGGCGCCCAGGACAACACCACCACCGACGGCCTGCCCTATATCGGGCGCTTCCATCCCGGAGCCCGTAATGTGTACGTGGCCACGGGTTTCGGCGGCTGGGGGATGACACACGCGGTGATGGGCGCGCGGTTGCTGGCCGGCGAGCTCACCGGGCATCCGGTGCCGTGGGCGGGAATCTACGATCCCCGTAGGCTGCATCCCGGCGTGGAGACTGCGACCCTCCTGAAATCCGGGCTGGAAGTCGGGCGCCATCTCGTCGGTGATCGTCTCGCCCCGGGCACATTCGTGGATTCCGCCGCCGACCTCGAACCCGGCCACGGGGCGGTGATGCGCCGAGCCGGTAAACGGTGCGCCGTCTACCGCGACCCCGAGGGCGAACTGCATTCGGTGTCGGCGGTCTGCACCCATCTGGGTTGCGTGGTCGCCTTCAACGACGCCGAAACGAGCTGGGATTGCCCGTGTCACGGCTCTCGATTCGATATCGACGGCAAGGTGCTCGAAGGTCCCGCCGTGGCGCCTTTGCGGCCGCTGCCGGAGTGATCGCGGTGCCGGTCAGTGAGCCGGCGGGAGTTCGCCGCTGTGACAGAGGTATTCGGCTATATCGGCGAGTTTGGTGTTGGTGTGCTGGCTGGCCCGGACGAGTAACGCGAAGGCCTGATCGGCGGTCAGTTTGTGACGTTCCATGAGAATGCCCTTGGCCTGCCCGATGAGGTCGCGGGTGTCGATCGCGCGTTTCAGCTGCGAAACCTGTTGCGCCGCAGCCATGGCGACGGCGGCATGCGCGGCGAAGAGCAGACCGATGCGTTCGGAGTCGGCGCCGAAGGAGTGGGGACGGGCAGCGTAGAGATTCAGGGCTCCGAGGTCGTCGCCCACGACATACAGCTGGAAGGACAGCATGCTGCCGACCCCGAGGGCGGCGGCCCGGCCGGCGAACAGCGGCCACCGGTTCTCGGTGCCGGTGTCGGGCAGTGCCACGGTGTGCCGCTTGTACAGCGCGTCCAGGCAGGGGCCCTGCTCGAGTTCGATCTGAGCTCGATCGACCGCGTGGACGAGTTCGGCCGAGGCGATCGGAGTGGTCATCGCCTGGCGGCGGGCGACCACTGAGAGGCCGGCGTACAGTGCGCCGGGAACCGTCTGCACCGCGGTATCCACGATCCCCTGCAGCGTCGCTTCGCCGTCGTCCAGTGATTCCAGGTACCGTGCCAGGTCGCCCAGCTGTGCGGCCAGGTCGGCGGGCAGGCGGGACGACTCCTGTGGCGATCCGGAGCCGGTCTCTGCGTCGGACATTGCGGTGCGCCTTTCGCCGGCGGTGGCCCCGCCGGGGTCGCGTGACCGGCGCGGTCGCGACCGGACAGCGGGCAATGCTGTCGTCTTCTCAGCGTACGTGTGCCCACGGCGGGTCGTACCCCAGCGGCACGCCCCCGTGCCGGGATGCCTCAGGACGGTGGTCACCGGCGGCTGCCAGGACGTCGTGTGTTCCGCCTCCGGGCCCCTACGGCTCCGCGCCGGGCTCACTGTGCGCCGACCGCCCGACGGCGAGCGCGGCGAGCCGCTGCAATGATTCTTGATTGCGCGGGAGCAGCGCAAGGTCCTGGAGAGGCCCGGGTATGAACCTGCCGGGGCCCCCGCTGATGCGCTCGGCCATGCCGACCTCGGTGCGGCCGGGTGCCGTCTCGGTGAGGTCGAGCCGGATACGCGCCTTTCCGGCGGGCCACAGCCGTGCCTCGAGTTCGAGTCCGTGTGGTGCGTCGAGGACGCGGACCTCGGTGCTGTCGTGCCGGGACAGCGGCCAGCCCCCGACGCTGTGGTGGATACGGGTGCCGACTTCCGGCCAGCCGCTGTCCACCGCCCGGATATGAGTGGCACCCACGACCCACAGTCCGTACAGCCAGCCGTCCGCGAGGATCGCGAACACCTCGCGGACCGGCACCGGGATCGTCACACTCGCTTCGGCGGTCATGCTCCCTCCGATCTCTCGAACGGCATCGGGTACCGGAAGGCCATCGGCCCGGTGTGCGAACCGGTACGTGATACCCGGGATCAGGGGTGGGAAACCGGATGCGATCGAGGCCCGTACGTCCGCGCTACGACCGGTACGGCATCGACCGGGTGGCCACCGTGCCGCGATGGCCGTCGCCCGGTGCCGCGATGGTCTGCCCGGCCAGGTAGTGCGGCGGCCGGGTTCCGGTGTTGCCGGACTCGTCCGCGGTGATCTGCGGTATCCGGGGCCGGGGCCGGCTGTCCGGGGGCGGGGCACCCCGCCGGGACGGCTTCAGCAGTGTCTGCGCGGCCACCACCGTGGAGCGAATGGGGAGGGTCGCGGTCCGCGGATCGCGGGTGGCGAAGCGACCCATTCGCCGATCGCCGGTGACCAGGCAGATCCGGACGCCGCTGCGGGCAAAGTACTCGGCATCCGCGGCCAGGGCGGCCAGCGTACGCAGCGATAGGAACTCGAGCCTGCCGGCGTCGACGATCAGCGCGCCCCCGGTGGCCGGGATCGCCTCGGCGGTTTCGCGTAGCTTCTGCCGCCACAGCGGCAGGGTGAAGGCGTCCGCCGCACCGCGGACGGCCAGCACGACGGTATCGCCGCGGAGCCGGAGCCGGAATGTCAGTTGACTGCCCGGCGATCTGGACGGTGCGGCCGAACCGGAGACCGGGCGTTCCGGCAGGGGAGCGTGAGAATCCATAATGGCTCGAATCGGTAGAGACGCTCATAGCGACTGGAACCGGGCCGACCCTGGATTCTCAAGGTGATGTCGTGAGCCCGTACTGCACAGCCTACGCGACTCGTCCTGCCCAGCGATGAGATCACCGGCGCCGACCGCTTGGTGGACGTCGGCAACCGGGGCAACGAGACGGATCACACTCCCGACCCCGGAGCGGAGGCGACCACGCCAGGGTGAGCGATGGGAAGCCCGGAGGCCGGATCGGTGGGGTGCCCGGATCTCGGTGGGCGGGGTTCGTGCACGCCGACATTTCGGAACAGCTATTTGGTTGCCTTATCGTCGGCTGGTTGGGCGAGATGGTCGTCGAGGCGACTTCTCTGGATGGTTCGACTTGGGTGACAGGGGCGAGTAGCACGCCAATAAGGCTGCTGAAGCGTGAATTCGTGTCCACTGGCCGACGGGAGTGGGTACGGGCTATGGGAGCGAAAGTCGGCGTGCGGACGCGAGCTGTGCGGTATAAAGGAACAACTATTAGGTTCGAGGCTGGCGTTGTTGGCCGATGGAGGGTTTCGAAACGTGGGTCAAGTGATCATGATCGGTTCGATGCTGCTGATCTTCGTTGTCGTCGTCGGTCTCGTCTTCCGGTTCGATCCGGAAGCCCGGCGCCGCCCCGGGCGGGATCGTGACCGATGAACACCGAACTGACGCCGCTGCTGACCGCGTCCATCGCGTTCGCGTATATCGGGGGATTCACCTTCGTCGCGCTCGGCACGTATCTGTCCATTCGCCGGCGCCGGCTCCATCCGCTGCTGCTGGTGTGCATCGCCGCCATCTCGATCTCCTGGATCGAGGCGCCGTACGACTGGGCGATGTACGCGCAGTTCCCGCCGGCGATTCCGCGGATGCCGTCCTGGTGGCCGCTCGATATGACCTGGGGTGGATTGCCCGCCTCGGTGCCGCCGGGATATATCGCCTATTTCGTGCTGCCCGCCTTCCTCGGCGTCGCCATCGGGCGCCTGCTGATCACACGGTTCGGCTGGCGGCGCCCGCCGGTATATCTCACCGTGGGATTCTTCGTCGGCTTCACCTGGGCTTTCGTGTTCAACGCCGTCATCGGCGCCCGCCTCGGCCTGTTCTATTACGGCCGGGTGATCCCGGGGCTGGCGATATTCGAAGGTACGAAGCACCAGTACCCGATCTACGACACCGTCGCCATGGCGCTGCAGATGATGGTGTTCACCTACCTCCTCGGCCGGACCGACGAGCGGGGGCGCACCATCATCGATATCTGGGCCGATTCGAAGGCGAGGTCCCGGATCGGCTCCTCGGCGCTCTCGGTCGTGGCCGTGGTAGCGCTCGGGACCGCGCTGTACGGCGCGGTCTTCGCGCCGCACCTCGCCACCAAACTCGGGGGCTGGGTGACGGCCGGCCCGGCCGAGCAACTCTTCCCAGGTGTGCAGAACCAGCCCGAATAGCGAGATCTCGTGCTCGCTTCCGGCCGAGAGGATGCCGACCATGACCGATACCGACGCGGTCACGCTGTACTACGACCCGTTCGACTTCGATATCGACGACGACCCGTACCCGGTGTGGAGACGTCTGCGGGAGGAAGCGCCGCTGTACCACAACGACAGGTACAACTTCTACGCGCTGAGCCGGTACGACGACGTCGCCGCGGCACTACCCGATTGGGAGACCTATCGCTCCGGGCGGGGGACAACCGCCGATATCCTGTTCAACAATCTCGAGGTCCCGCCGGGAATTCTGCTGTTCGAGGACCCGCCGATACACGATCTGCACCGCAAACTGCTGTCCAAGGTTTTCACGCCGCGGCGCATGCTCGCGGTGGAGGATCTCGTCCGGAGCTTCTGCGAACGGGCGCTCGATCCGCTCATCGGGGCGGGCGGGTTCGATTTCATCGCACATCTCGGGGCCATGATGCCGATGCAGACCATCGGTTACCTGCTGGGGATTCCGGAACAGGATCAGGCCGATATCCGCGACCGGGCCGGTTCGCGGATCGAGCTCGCCGCCGGTTTCACGCCCGGGGAGATCAACCCGAAGTTGTTCGAGGAATCGATCGTCGTGTTCGCCGAGTACATCGAATGGCGCGCCGCCCACCCCTCCGACGACCTGATGACCGATCTGCTGAACGCGGAGGTCGAGGAGACCGACGGTACCGTTCGCCGGCTCACCCGCACGGAGGTTCTGGCCTATACGGCGATGATCGCCGGTGCGGGCAACGAGACCACCACGCGGCTGATCGGCTTCCTGGGTCAGCTACTGGCCGATCATCCCGATCAGCGGCGCGAACTCGTCGCGGATCCCGGCCTGATTCCGGGAGCGGTCGAGGAGACTCTGCGCTTCGAGCCACCCTCCCCGGTGCAGGCGCGCTATGTCGCGCGGGATATCAGCTGGTATGGGCGCACCGTGCCCGAAGGGTCGTTCATGTTGCTGCTCAACGGTTCGGCGAATCGAGACGCCGCCCGGTACACCGATCCCGATACCTACGATATCCACCGCGACACCGGGCATCTCGGTTTCGGGCACGGTGTGCATTTCTGTCTCGGCTCGGCACTGGCCCGTCTCGAAGCCAGAGTGGCTATCGAGGAGGTACTCCGGCGGTGGCCGGATTGGCAGGTCGACTACGCGAATGCCGAACGCGCGCATACCTCCAGCGTCCGGGGGTGGGCCCAGCTGCCGGTGCTGACGACGTGAATCCCGGCCGGTGCCGCGCGGCGCCGGCACCCCGCGTACAGGACGACCCGATCCTCCCGGGCCGCGAACGAAGGAGACAACTCATGGCAGGCAAACTGGCGGGAAAGGTCGCCCTCATCACCGGCGCGGCGCGCGGCCAGGGCCGCGCCCATGCGGTGGCGATGGCGCGGGAGGGCGCGGATATCGTCGCGCTGGACATCTGCCGCGATATTCCCTCCAACCCCTACCCGCTCGCGACCCCCGAGGATCTGGCGGAGACCGAACGCGCGGTCGAGGGCCTGGGGCGAAGAGTGCTGGCCCGAATCGCCGACGTCCGCGAACGCGCCGAGCTACGGGAGGCGGTCGACGTGGCCGTCGACGAACTCGGCGGTATCCATATCGTCGTCGCCAATGCCGGGATCCTGCCGATGGCGATGGGACAGCCCGATCCGATGCAGTTCGTCGATGCCTCCGATGTCGATCTGCTGGGTGTGATGAACACCGTGGCGGTCGCCATCCCGCACCTGTCCGCCGGCGCGTCGATCATCGTCACCGGATCTACCGCCGGGATGATCCGGGGGACCACCGACAATCCGGATATGGGCCCCGGCGGCGCTGGCTACGGCTGGAGCAAACGAATCGTCATGGAGTACGTGGACGAGATGTGCCTGGTACTCGCGCCGAAGATGATCCGTATCAACGCGATCCACCCGACCAACTGCAATACCCACCTGCTGCAGAACGAAGGTATGTACGGTGTGTTCCGGCCCGATCTGCGGGCCGCCGGCACCACCGCCACCCGTGCGGACGCCGAACCGTTGTTCACCATCTTCCAGGCGATGCCGATCCCGTATATCGAACCGGAGGATACGGCGAACCTGGGAGTCTTCCTGGCGAGTGACGACAGCCGCTACATCACCGGCCAGCACATCCGGGTCGACGCCGGATCGATGCTGAAATGGCCCAACGGCCCCGGCGGGTAGGGCCGTTGGGCCTCGGGTCAGACGACTTCCGCGGCGATCAGCAGCTGCCAGATCTCGCCCTGATCGACGACCTCGACACCGAGTTTCTCCGCTTTCGCCAGCTTGCTGTCGCCGACGCCCGCGCCGGTGATGAGCAGATCGGTATTCGCCGACACCGAGGAGGCCGCCGTCGCCCCCGCCCGCTCACACAACCGCTGAAACGTCGGCCGGGCGACCTTCTCCCCGGAGCGGGGATCACTGATGGCGCCGGTGATCACCACCGTCTTACCTGCCAGCGGTGCGCCGGCCGCGACCACCGGCGGCAGGTCCTCCTCGAGAACATCGAGGCAGACGCCCGCGGCCCGCAACCGCTCCAGTTCCGGCCGCAGCCGGGTCAGGTGCTCGACCAGTGAGGCCGCGACCTTCGGGCCGATATCCTCGACCGCTACCAGCTTGTCCGCGCCGGCGTCGGCGACCTCCTCCAGCGACCGGAAACCGGCGCGGGCCAGCCGGGCCGCGGTGCCGTCGGAGGCCATCGGAATCGCCAGCCCGATCAGCGCCCGCCGCAACCCCACCCGGCGGCCGGCCTCGATCGAATCGATCATGCGGGCGGCGGAGACCTCACCGATGCGCTCGAATTCGAGCAGCCGATCCTTGGTCAACGTGTAGAAATCCGAGGGGTGTTCGAGGATGCCCGCTTCGGCCAGCCGCTCGATCCATACCTGCCCGAACGCGTCGATATCGGCTGCCGCCCGCGATGCCCAGTGGATGAGACGGCGCACCGTCTGCGCGGGGCAGGAGACATCGGTGCAGAACAGTTCCCGGCTGTTTCCCTGTTCGGTGACCGGCTGCCCACAGGACGGGCATACCTCGGGCGCCACGATCTCGCGCTCGTCGCCGGTGCGTTTCGAGGCATCCAGTACTCCGGCCACGAACGGGATCACATCGCCGGCGCGGCGCACCAGCACGGTGTCACCGATCTTGATATCGCGGGCGCGGATCACCTGCTGGTTGGCCAGGGTCGCTTTCGTGACCGTGGTACCGCCCACGAAGACCGGTTCCAGCCAGGCGACGGGGACGATCTTGCCGGTTTTTCCGACATCCCAGACCACCTCGTTGAGCAGGGTGGTCTTCTCCTCGGCGGCGAATTTGAAGGCCAGCGCGCCACGCGGGGAATTCGACCGGGTGCCGGCCGCGGCGTAGGCCGCGCGGTCGGCGAGCCGCAGTACCGCGCCGTCGATATCGTAGTCGAGGTCGTTGCGACCCTGCTCGATCGCCGTGATCACGGCCTGCGCCTGCTCGGCGTCGGCACACAGGCGCATCCGCGCACCGTCGATCCCCAGGGCCCGCAGGCCCTCCTCGAGATCGCGC
Organism: Nocardia sp. NPDC003345; assembly: GCF_053589395.1. Lineage (NCBI taxonomy): Bacteria > Bacillati > Actinomycetota > Actinomycetes > Mycobacteriales > Nocardiaceae > Nocardia > Nocardia sp. NPDC003345. The sequence continues at coordinate 6,424 of NZ_JBSFRU010000004.1, read as the reverse complement.
GCGGCCTCCCCTTCTGCGGCGTCCAGATCGAAACCGAAGAATCGCAGCCGCCGCTCGGCGACCGATGACGGATCCTTCGCGCGTAAGGTGCCGGCTGCGGCATTACGCGGATTGATCAGCGGTTTGTCCGGGTGCGCGGTGTTGTAGGCGAGGAAGGTCGACCTCAGCATCACCGCCTCACCCCGCACCTCCACCCGCCCGGTGGCATCGATCCGCTCGGGCACTCCGTCGACCAGCGCCCGGACCAGGTAGGTCACATCGTCGCCGGTGGTGCCGTCGCCGCGGGTCACCGCGCGCAGCAGCCGCCCGTCCTCGAAGACGAGCGCCAGCGAGAGACCGTCGAGTTTCGGCATCACGACCACCGGTTGACCCGGGAAGCGGTCGAAGAACGCCGTGACCTGCTCTGGCGTGGTGGACTTCTCCAGCGACAGCATCGGGCGCGAATGCCGGATGGGAGCGTGCAGCACCGCGGGCGCCCCGACCTGATCCAATGGGTTCGGGTCGGGGGTGAGGTCGGGACGGGCCGCGATCAGGTCGCGTAGCTCGTCCTCGATCGCGTCGTACTCGGCATCCGCGACGAGCGGCGAGCCCCGATAGTAGGCGTCGCGCAGCGTCGTGATGCGGTCCGCGAGCTCCTGGATACGTTCACCGGCTTCCACAGGATCAGACGCTACCCAGGAACACCGACAGGCCCGACCGATGGTGCGGGTGTGTCCGTCCCGGGCCCCCGGGGGCAGCCCGAACTGCACCGCGGAACGGCGCGGAGTCGACGCGGAAGCCATTTCGGCGGAAATGTGACATCTAAAAAAATTCATCGATTGTTGTGAATTCGCAGACCGGACCCATAGTGGCCGATCGCACTTTCCTCTCGGTTGCGACCGGTGCGCGACACCAATACTGTTCCGACACAAGAGATGTCCCAGAGGTGACATTTTCTCCTGTTCTGTCGCTGTTGATTTCATTGGAGTTCCCGGCATTGACCAAGTCTCTACCGTCGCCCGAAACCGGTACCGCCGGATGCCCTTACTCCACCCCCGGCCCGGCCGGCGCACCGCCTCGCGTTGCTCTGTACACCGAGGAGTACGCCGCCGATCCGCATCGTGTTTTCGAGCTGATGCGCCATCGGTACGGGACGCTCGCACCCGTCGAACTGGCCCCCGGAATTCCAGCGACGCTGGTGCTCGGCTATCAGACCGCGATTCGTATCTTCAACGACCCCGACCATTTTCCGGCCGATGCCCGGGCGTGGGAGCGGACCGTTCCCCCCGACCATCCGCTCATGCCGATGATGGCGTGGCGTCCCAATGTGATGCGCAGTACCGGACGCGAACATGCCCGGTACCGTCAGGCGATCACCGCCGCTCTCGACGGGGTCGATCTGTTCTCGATGCACCAGAATGTCGAAGCGGTGGCCGCACCGCTGATCAACGGCTTCTGCCTGGACGGTGAAGCCGAGATCATCGGTCAATACGCTTTCCCGCTGACCTTCCAGGTGCTCAACGCCATGCTCGGCTGTCCCCTGGATCTGGGGCAGCAGATCGCCGCCGGTATGGCCGCCATGTTCGAAGGCGGCGCCGCCGCCACCGACGCGGATGCCAGGATCAACGAAGCGCTGCTGGAGCTGGTCGCGCTCAAACGCGCCCGGCCCGGCCGTGATATCACCTCGCGCCTGGTGACGCACTCGGCGGGGCTGCAGGATTCGGAGATGGTGCACCAGCTGGCCGTGTTGTACGGCGCGGGGATCGAGCCGCTGACGAATCTGACGGTGAACACTCTGCTGCTGATGATCACCGATCCGCGGTTCATCGGTACGGCATCGCCCGGCGCGGCCCCGACGACCCGGGACGCGCTCAACGAATTGCTGTACACCGACCCGCCGATGGCCAACTACTGTCTGAGCTACCCCCGCCAGCCGATGATGCTCGACGGTGTCTGGTTGCCCGCGGATCAGCCGGTCGTCATCGGAATGTCGGCCTGTAACAACGATCCGGCGATCCACTCCGGCCAGTACACCGATAACAACGCGCATCTGGCGTGGGGTTCGGGTCCGCATGCCTGCCCGGCCAAGTCGATCGCCTATATGGTCGCGCAGAACGCGATCGATCAGCTGCTCGACGCACTTCCCGAGATGCGGCTGGCCTGCCCGGTGGACCAACTGCGTTGGCGGCCGGGCCCTTTCCACCGCGCGCTCGCCGCGATGCCGGTGCAGTTCCCGCCCTCACCGCCGCTCGGCGTGTGATGCCGTTCCGGTGCGGCCGCGGGCGTGCCGCACCGGATGGCTTCGCGTTACGCGAGCGCATCCAGCCCGGCCTCGGGGTAGGGGAGTGTCGGATGTCCGTGACGAAACCCGTTGCGCCGGAATAAATCCGACAATTCGGGCGGTGGGCGCCAAAAGTGCCAGTGATCATCCGGAATGATCGCGCTGTATCAGGGTTTGTCCTAGAATCATTTCTAGCGCTAACGAGCTCAGTACCGTCGAACCGCTCCGTATCCGCCCTCTCGCCAACCACCTGCCGAACCCGTGATTCGGCAGCGCATCGGCAGCACCGTCGGCCCTTCCGACACCGTAGACCTGCCGGTGACATCCAGCAGCGCGCAAAACCTGCCGCATCGCACCGAGGAGGATGTCGTGCCTCAGCCCGTTTTTCTGGACGTCAGGCCAAGTAAGGAACGCATACTAACCCGCGCATTCGAACTCGCGCAAGAGGATCCGGCATTGGCGGAGCGATTGCTGCGCGTGAACGAGGTGGCCCGGGGAATCCGCACCGTGGAGGTCTGGGTTACCGATGCCTGTAACCTGCGCTGCAAGGGCTGCTGGTTCTTCGAACACGATATGGACAAGCAGAGTGTGGAGATCCGCGATCTGGACACCATCCGCGCGTTCGCCGAAGATCTGCGCGATACCAAGAAGATCACCAGCACCCTGCTGATCGGCGGGGAACCGGCGCTGGTGCTGGACCGGGTCCGGGTATTCGCGGAGACGATCCGCAATGTCACGGTGGTGACGAACGGGACGCGGCCGATCCCCTTCGAAGGGTTCGAGAATCTCGCCATCGCCGTCTCGCTGTGGGGTGGTGGTCCGGTCGACGACGAGTTGCGTGGTCACGGGCCCAACGGCCGGCGGATCAGCGGGTTGTTCGGCAAGGCACTGCGCCACTATGCCGGTGACCCGCGGGCCACCTGGGTCTACACGCTCAGTGAGGCCGGGATGCCGTACCTGGAACAAACCGTCGAGGCCATCGCGGAGAACGGTAACCAGATCAACTTCGGGTACTACAGCGACAACGGCACCGATCCCACCGCACGCCTGCACAACGAGGAACGGGCGATCCAGGAAATGACCCGGATGCGCGAGACCTATCCCGAAACTGTCATCGGGGATCCCTACTACTACCGCACCCTGGTCACCGGCCGTACCCACTGGGGGACCTTCGGCGCCGAGACCTGCCCCAGTATCAGCAACGACCACCCGGCGCACACCCGCCGGCTGACCGAGGGACATCCGATCGTCGGCCGTTTCAACGCCTACCGGACCGATCACAGTGTGCAGTACTGTGCCACCACCGGAGACTGCGACAACTGCCGGGACAGCCAGGCCGTATGGAGCTGGCTGCTGGTCAATATGCACCGCTTCCTCGGCGATCGCGACCGGCTGAACACCTGGGTGACGCTGGCCGAGAACTTCTATCGCCAGTACTACTGGTCCGGCTACCACCCCGCCCGCCGGACACCCGCCGAATCGGCCGTCGGCGCCTAGGGCGGGCGGTATCGCCACCATGGCAGCACTCTCGCTGGAGAAGGCGCGGCTCTTCTCGGATGTCCTTCGCGGTGATCCCGGCGCCCGGATACTCTGGGCCCCGCCCGGGGCCGACCGGCATCGGCAATACGAGAAGGTCCGTGCCGCGGGGGGCCTGGTCGCCAGCCGCCGAGGCCTGCTGTTCACGGCCTCGCACGCGCTGTGCCACCAGGTACTCACCAGTGGCGATTTCGGTCCGGCACCCATCGGCGCGTCGGCCCGGCGCCGCAACGAGACCGGCGACGTCACCCTCGTGCACCCGGTGGACGATTCCTTCCTGAAGCTCGAACCGCCCAGGCACACGGAACTGCGATCCGCGGTCGCGCCGGTATTCCACCGGCGCGAACTCGCCGATCTCGGACCTCGGATCGAGAAGATCGCCGGACACCACCTGAACGAACTGCCACGGGGCCGGTCCACCGACCTGATCACCGGGTACGCCGAAGCCGTGCCGATGGCGATGATCTCGCATCTGCTCGGCCTGCCGGAGACCGACGCCCCGCTCTTCGCCACCTGGGGGCATGTGCTCGCCTCATTGCTCGACGGTGCCAGGACAGCGCAGGAGCGGCAGCGGTCGCGGGAACTGGTCACCGAGATGACCACGTACTTCCGGGAGCGTCTGAGCGGTACCGACCCGGGTGGCCCCGGGATCGTCGCGGGCCTGGCAGCGCAGTGCCCGGAGCGGCTGACCCTGCGCGAAGCCATCGCCACCTGCAGCATGCTGCTGGTAGGCGGTTTCGGCACTGCCACCCACCTGCTCGGAAACACTCTGCACACCCTGCTGCGCTATCCCCATCTGCGGCCGGCCGACGGGGATTACACCGCGGTCATCGAGGAATCGCTACGCTACGACACCCCCGTCCAGTACGTCGTCCGGGTCGCCAAGACCGAAACCCCGCTGGGCGGGCGGACCGTCGGCGCGGGGACGCCGATCGTCCTGCTGCTCGCCGCCGCCAACCGGGATCCGGAGATATTCACCGACCCGCAGGTATTCGACCCGGGACGGCGGGAACCGCACCGCCACCTGACCTTCGGCGCCGGAATCCACTTCTGCATCGGGGCCGCGCTGGCCCGGGCGGAAGCCACGGTCGCGGTACAGCGGTTCTTCGAGAGGTATCCGGACGCTCGCCTCGCGGGCCGGCCCACCCTCCTGCAGTCCCGCGCGCTGCACGGCCTGCGCCGGCTGCCCGTCGATCTCGGGACCTGATCACCGGCGGACCGTCACGGCCCATCGTGGTGCCGCGCCGCGTCCGGGGGAAGACGCGGATCCGGGCCGGGAGAACCGGCCGGATATTCCTCCAGGGGAACCAGATCGCGGGACCACGCCGCGATGATCGGATCGACGACGCGCCACGCCGCCTCGGCTTCGTCGGCCCGGATGGACAGTGCCGGGTCGCCGTTGAGCACATCGAGGAGAAGGCGACCGTAGGCCGGTAGGTCCGGGTGCTGGATCCGCGCCGACATCGTGAGCGGTACGAGGCTCTCGGCGCTGCCGCCGATCGCGTTCAACGCGAGCGTGAGTGTTTCGGGATCGAGGCCGAATCGCAGGATATTGGGCCGCGCCGTCGCGTGCCGGTCGAAGGGTAGATGGGGGACCGGGCGGAAGTGGACGGCTACCTCCTTGCGGTCGGCCCCGAGCGCCTTCCCGCTGCGCAGGATGAACCGGGTACCCGACCAGCGCCAGCTCTCCAGGGCCACTTCGATTTCGGCGAACGTCTCGGTGCGGTGCCGGGGATCCACACCGTCCTCGTCGATGTAGGACGGTATGTCGCGATCACCGATGGTGCCCGCCGAATAGCGGGCCCGGCGCGTGCGTCGCGGGATCTCCGCGTCGGTCAGCGGCCGCAGTGCGCGCAGCACATCCACCTTGCGGTCACGCAGGTCGCGTTCGGACAGCGTGATCGGCGGCTCCATGGCGACGAGGCAGAGCAGTTGCAGCAGATGGTTCTGCACCATGTCCTCGAGCGCGCCGACGTGGTCGTAGTAGCCGGCCCGGCCTTCGAGGGTGAGGGTCTCCTCCCAGATGATCTCGACCTTGTCGATATGCGCGCTGTTCCAGAGGGGTTCGAGGACGCGGTTGGAGAGCCGGCTGCCGAGCAGGTTCTGTACGGTCGTCATCGCCAGGAAATGGTCGACCCGGAAAATCGCCTCTTCGGGGACCAGGTCCGCGAGCAGCCGATTCAGTTCCACCGCGCTCGCCAGATCCTCGCCGAACGGTTTCTCGAGCACGATCCTGCTGCCCGCGGGCAACCCCACCCGGTCCAGTGTCCGTACCGCGACGGGGAACAGTGCCGGTGGTAGCGCGAGATAGACCGCGACCGGTCCGTCACCGGCCACCGCCGCGGACACCATCCCCGGATCGGAGATATCGGCCTGCCGGAACCGCGCCGCGCCGGTGACAGCGCGCCGCGCGGAAGCCGGGACCTCACCGGCGTGCCGATCGAGCTGTACTTGCACCCATCGCGCGAAATCCGCGGCGTCGCGATCTTTGCGATCGGCACACACCACGTGGAAGTCGCTGTCTATCCGGCCGGCGGGGCGCCGCGCCGCCCGCCCCGGCCGCAGATAGCGGGCGGGGGGGTGGCCGGGGGCGCCGCCGATCACCCAACGGGAGAAGAAAGGAAGAGC
>NZ_JBSFRU010000003.1:0-65274 GCF_053589395.1 Nocardia sp. NPDC003345 | reverse complement strand
TGCAACGGGAGCAGCTCGCCGAGGAAGCCAATCAGGCGGCCGCGCTCGCCGAGGCCGACCGGTTGCGTCGTGACCTGCTCTCCGCGGTCAGCCACGATCTGCGTACCCCGCTGGCCGGGGTCAAGGCCGCCATCTCGAGCCTGCGCTCCGATGATGTGGAGTTCTCCCCGGAGGACCGCGCCGAATTGCTGGCCACCGTGGAGGAATCGGCGGATCAGCTCACCGCGCTGGTCGGCAATCTTCTCGACTCGTCACGTCTGGCGGCCGGGGTGGTGCGGCCGCGGCTGCGGCCGGTCTATCTGGACGAGGTCGTGCACCGGGCCCTGGTCAGCGTCGGAGTCAGCCCCCGCGGCGCCCGGCGCGGCGCGCTGGACCGGGTGACCGTGCGGGTGGGCCCGACAGCGGTCCAGGCCGACCCCGACCTGCTCGAACGTATTCTGGCCAACCTGGTCGACAACGCGCTGCGCTACGGAGCCGAGTCCCCGGTGAAAGTGGATGCCACAACGGCGGACGGTCATGTGGTCGTCCGGGTCGTCGACCACGGCCCCGGTCTGCCCGGAACCGACCCCGACCGGGTCTTCGACCAGTTCCAGCAACTCGGCGACCGCGACAACACCAGCGGGCTCGGACTCGGGCTGTCGGTGGTGCGCGGTTTCGCGGTCGCGATGGGCGGGTCGGTGAGCGCCGAGCCCACGCCGGGTGGCGGGCTGACCGTGAACGTCGAATTGGCCGCCACGACCGGTAACGTCGGCGACGAGCCGCTGCCTACGGAGGTGCCGTGATGAAGTCCGCGCCGGAGCACGGGCAGGAGCCGGGCCCGCATCCGACCGTTCTGGTGGTCGACGACGAACCACAGATCCTGCGCGCCATGCGTATCAACCTGTCGGTCCGCGGCTACGAGGTGGTGACCGCGTCGACCGGTGCGGGCGCCCTGCGCGCCGCGACGGAACGCCGGCCCGACGCGGTGGTCCTCGATCTGGGACTGCCCGATATCGACGGGATCGAGGTGCTGGCCGGATTACGCGGCTGGACGCGCGTGCCGGTGATCGTGCTCTCGGCCCGCACCGATTCGGCCGACAAGGTGGACGCGCTGGACGCCGGCGCCGACGACTACATCACCAAACCGTTCGGAATGGACGAATTCCTGGCGCGGCTGCGCGCGGCCCTGCGGCGCGCCGCGGCGTCGGCCGAAACCGACGAACCGGTGGTGGTGACCGATTCGTTCACCGTCGACCTCTCGGCGAAGAAGGTCGTCAAGGACGGCGCCGAACTGCATCTGACCCCCACCGAATGGGGTGTCCTGGAGATGCTGGTGCGCAATCGCGGGAAACTGGTGGGCCGCACCGAACTGCTGCGTGAGGTCTGGGGCCCGGCCTATCAGACCGAAACCCACTACCTGCGGGTCTATATGGCCCAGCTGCGCCGCAAGCTCGAGGACGACCCCTCCCATCCGCGGCATCTGCTCACCGAGCCCGGGATGGGACACCGCTTCCGGGTATAGCCCTACATCTCCTCCGGGCGCCACGCGGTGACCGCCCAGATGGTGAACGCGCAGCCGGCGATCACGACGATCGACCAGATCGGTGCCCGGGGCAGCCACAGGAAATTGATCGCGATGGTGATCACCGCCAGCACGACGGCCGCGACCCGGGCCCAGGCGAGACCGGCGATCAGGCCGAGGCCGACCACGGCGAGCACGAGCGCGTCGACGATATGGATCCAGGTCCACGTGGTGGTGGAGAACCGGTAGCGGTACCGCGGTACCGACGACAGCCAGTCGGCGCCCCGGGCCACCGCGATCCCCTGTACCAGCTCCAGTACCGCCAGGCCCAGCAGCAGCACCGCGGCCGCCACGGCACCGGCGGCGGCGAAAGCGCGTCCGGTGGGTGGCCGTTCCCGGAACTTCGACTGCATCTCCGCACCTTCCTCGTATGCGGTGTCGTGGACTGCACCGGCGCGCCGGGACCTGGGCACCGGCGCGCCGGGTGCACCCAGCCTGCCGGGCGGCACAGCGGAGATGATCACCCGCCGGGGGTGAAGCCGCGTCCGGACCGGCCGGCCTCCAGCCGCCGCCGCGCGCCGGGTACGACCGGGACCCGTGCTTCCGCCCGGGCACGGCGCGGCCGGGCGGGTGGGCGCCGCACCGGAGTTCACGGGGTGACGATGGGGAATCGGGGGTCGGGATCGTCGAGCAGGCCGACGAACCATTCGAGCAGACTCTCCTCGCCCTTCATGGCGATCCCGTCGAGTCCGCCTCCGGCCACGGCGCCCAGCAGTTGCTGTTTGGTGAGTGAGAGAGTGAGATCCGCGGGTTCCGGCGCCGGCGTCTCGGGGGTCGGCGTGCGATGGGTGAGCGCGCCGCGCGAGAGCGTGAGCCGGTGAACCAGATTCTCATCGGTGAGTTCCCAATCCATGATGAAATCGCGTTCGGCCGCGCGTGGCCCGTCGAGCCGCACCGCGAGAGAGTCCACGATCATGTCGAGACTCAGCGCACCGAGCATCTCGGCGGAGGCGGTCTGCGCGCCGACCGGGCTCGGGCCGCCGCGTAATTCGGCGGCCCCCACCAGGTAGAAGTTGCGCCAGGTACCGTTCTCGGCACCGTGGCCGAGAGTGTCGTACACCTGCGCGAGTGCCTCTTTCGCGCCGGTGTGGCCGGGTTCGGCGAAGACGGCGTGGCAGAGCAGCGTGGCGGCGAACCTCGGGTCACCGGCGCTCGCGTACTCCCGGCCCTTCGCGACCAGGGCGTCGATACCGCCGTAGTCGGCCATATAGCGCCGTGCCTGGTCGACCGGCGGATGTTCCCACAGGTGCGCCGGGTTGCCGTCGAACCAGCCCATGTACCGCTGGTAGATCGCCTTCACGTTATGGCTCGTCGATCCGTAATACCCACGGTTGGCCCACAATTTGTCGAGCGCGGGCGGGAATTCCAGCATTTCGGCGATCTCGGATCCGATGAAACCCTGATTGGTCAGGCGCAGGGTCTGATCGTGCATATAGGAGTACATATCGCGCTGACCCGCGAGCCAGTCGATCCAGTTCTGCCGCCCCCAGGTGGGCCAGTGGTGTGAAGCGAAGGCGACATCGGCCTTGTCACCGAACCGCGCGATGGCCTCGTCCAGATAGCGCGCCCAGATCCGGGAATCCCGGACCACCGCGCCGCGCAGGGTCAGCACATTGTGCATATTGTGGGTGGCGTTCTCGGCCATACAGAGTGCGCGCCGGTCGGGGAACAGAAAATTCATCTCCGCCGGTGCTTCGGTACCCGGTGTGAGCTGGAAGACGATCCGGACCCCGTCGATCTCCTCCTCCTGGCCGGTGCGGGTGATATCGACCGTCGGCGGGATCAGTGTGACGGTGCCGGTGGAGTTGGTCATACCGAGCCCCGCGCCGATCTGGCCGTCGGGTGCCTTCGCCAGCACGGCGCCGTACATGAAGACCGCGCGCCTGCTCATCGCGTTACCCGCGTAGACGTTCTCGGACACCGCGTGTTCGAGAAAGCCCTCGGGCGCGAGGATCGGAACCTGTGGGTGGCCTGCCGGGAGAATCCCCGCGGCACCGCCGAAATGGTCCACGTGCGAATGGGTGTAGATCATTCCGGTCACCGGCTTGTCGCCGCGGTGGCGGCGGTAGAGCGCCAGTCCCGCCGCGGCGGTCTCGGCCGAGATCAGCGGATCGATGACGATCACGCCCTCACGTCCTTCGACGAAGGTCATATTGGACAGGTCCAGATTGCGCACCTGGTAGATACCCTCGGTGACCTCGAACAGGCCGGCGATATTGCAGAGTCGGCTCTGCCGCCACAGACTCGGATTCGCGGTGTCCGGGCAGTCCCCGTCCAGAAAACGGTAGGCGTCGTTGTCCCAGATGACGCGCCCGTCGGCCGTACGCACCTGGGGTGTATCGAGTCCGGCGACCAATCCCCGGGACGCGTTGTCGAAATCGGTGGTGTCGTCGAAGTCCACCCGCATGGTCATCGTTACCCCATTCCGCGATATCGGTCGGTTCCGCTGATACGGGACCGGATCTGCGCCCGAACAGCACGGCCGGGCGCTCCGGTGCACCGGTCGCGCCGACGCTAGTCATCTGTCGCGGCCCGGTGATCGCCTGTTGCGGGTGAGATCCGGCGCCGGCGGCCCGCGTATCGCCGTTCGCGAGTCGCGGCACCTCATCCGCAGTGGGTGATGCCCTGCGCAACCGCGGCGACGGACACTCCGGGTAGTCCGCAGCACCCGAGGCGTATCCGGAGGACCGCCATGCCCGACGAAACAGCTCCCAGGAAGTCGCTACTGTCGCGGATCACGCCGAACCAGTGGCTCGCGCTCGTGGTCACCGTGCTCGCGGTTGTCTTCATCTTCGCCAATCGCGACCGGGTCGATATCGAATTCCTGCTGGTCACGATCACCTCACCGATGTGGCTCATCCTGCTGATCATGTTCCTGGCCGGGATGGTCGCGGGCTGGTTGTTCCGTCGTTCCCGCCGCTGAACGAGCGCGGCCGCGGTCGCTACCGGCCGCCGTGGAGGTCTCCCCCAGAGCCTCGGCGATGGTCGGGTACACCGCGATACCGTGGCCGCCCGCCTCGGCGGCGGTGAGTTCGTCGCCGAACTGACCGATGGACCGGGCGATCCGGAAATCGATACGCCGCCGGGCCAGGGTGTTCCGCAGATCGACCAGCATGCTCGCGGCCGTGACGTCGATCGCCGGCGACGTCTCCGCGTCCAGGACGACCAGCCGGGTCCGGTCGGTGCACAATTGCTCGATCCGGTGCCGCACGAAATCGGCGTTCACGAAACACAGTCCCGCCTCCACCCGGACCACCAGCGCGTCCGGTCGCCCGGCCAGACCCGGATGCCGCGCGGTGTCCAGCCACAGTCCGTCGCGCGGCGCGAGCGCGGCGATATGCGGCTGGGAGGTGCGGTACACCAGCAGCAGGATGGCGACACCCGCGCCGATCAGCAGGCCGGGCAGCGTATCGAAGACCAGGACCCCGAGCATGGCGGCTACGGCGGCGACGAAATCCGCCCGCGCGGCCCGTCCGTAGACCTTGCCGAGCCACTGCGACCACACCCGGTAGAGCCGGCGCAGCGCGGCGATATCGACCAGCTCGATCACCGCCGCGATCACCACCGCGGCCAAGGTCGCCTCGGGCAGTTGTTCGAACAGGCCGGTGAGCAGCAGCAGGGTGAATACCGTCAGCACCGCCACCACCAGCCCGCTGACCTGACTCTTGGCTCCGGCCGAACCGTTGACCGCGGTTTTGGACAGGCTGCCGTTCACGACCATGCCCGCGTTGAGTCCCGCACCGAGGTTGGCCGCGCCCAGACCGATCAGTTCCCGGTTGGGATCCACCTCGTAGCCTTCCCGGGCGGCATAGGTCTTGGCCGCGCCCAGGCCCTCCGCGAATCCGATCAGCAGCACTCCGACGGCGGGGCCCAGCAGATCGAGGTAGTCGTGGAAGCCGGCGTCGGGCAGGCCGGGTACGGGCAGCCCGGACTCTATCGACCCCACGATCTCGACCCCGTGATCGTCCAGATCGAACAGTGCGACGGCCACGATGCCCGCGACCACCGCGACCAGCGATCCGGGGACGAGCGGCAGCCAGCGTTTCAGGCCCAGCACCAGAACCAGGCTCAGCCCGCCCACCAGCAGGGTGCGCCACTGCGTCCCGCCGAGACCGGTGAGGACTCCCCACGCCTGCTCGAAGAAATTGCCCTCGCGCTTATCGATTCCGAACAGTTTGGGCACCTGCCCGATGATGATCACCAGCGCCAGCCCGATGATGAACCCCTTCAGCACCGGTTCGGAAATGAACGCCGCGACGAAACCGAGGCGCAGTAATCCCGCGATCAACCCCACCACCCCGGTCGCGATGGCGAGCGCGGTGGTCAGGGCGATATATCGGCCGCCGTCCGCACCCGCGAGCGGGGTGATCAACGCCGCCGAGAGTGCCGCCGTCGCCGACATCGGGCCCACTACGAGATGGCGCGAACTGCCCGCCAGGGCGTACAGGACCAGCGAGGGCACCGCCGCGTACAGCCCGACCACCGGTGGCACTCCCGCGATCGTCGCGTAGGCCAGCGCCTCGGGCACCAGGACGGCCCACACGGTGAGTCCGGCGATCACATCGGGGCGCAGCCACGATCGGCGGTACCCGTGCAGAGACCCGAACAGCTGCCATCGCGACGCCGCCGCGGGTGCCGCCCGGCCCCCGCTCACAGCCCGCCGATCCCTTTACCGAACACGACCGCGCCCATCACCAGCAGCACGATGGCCATGACCATCCGGTTGTTGGCCTCCAGCCAGGCGCGGGTCCGGTCGAGCGCATCGCGCACCCGGTCCGCCGCCAGCGCGTATCCCAGCACCACGGCGAGGACCGTCGCCGCGGCGAGCACCGTGAACACCACCAGTGCCACGATCTGCCCGCCCGCGCTCAGTCCCGCGGCGCCGATCACCACACCGGCGGCAGCGCACAGCAGCAGATTCTTCGGGTTGAGACCCGACAGCAGCGCACCCAGACCGGCGGCCTTGGCGGCGGTCAGTTCGTCGAGGCCACGCATCCAGCCGGGCTCGGCGGTCTCGGCGCGCTGCCGCCACTGGACGAACGCCACCGCCAGTAACAGCGCCCCCAGGACGATCTCGATCCAGGCCGCCGCCGTACCGGGACCGTTGTCGGAGGACAGCCCGAAGACACTGGCCAGCACGACGAACACCTCGGTGGCGACGACGATCCCGAGCGTCCAGCCGGCGGCGAATCCCCCGGCGGCCGCCGACGCGTTCTTCGACAGGATCATCAGGATGGCCGCGACGATCGGAATGGGTGAGATCGCCACTCCCACCGCCAGCGGAAGAAGATCACCGATCACTGTGCCCATACCGTCACGCTAGGTGGCCCGTCGCGCCGTGCTCGTCATACGTGGCGGGTGAAATCACTCCGGATTCGCGGGCCCGTCCTGATCCCGCAGCCACAGCCGGGCCTGCGCGTAGGCGGCCAGCGTCGATTCCCCGATGGTCGCGGTGGCCGGGAAGAACTCCAGCCGCACACCCTGCGCGGCCAGCAGATCATCGGTCCAGAACCGGCGGACCCGCGGATCGACTCCGCTGAGATAGAGCCGGCCGTCGTGTTCGGCCAGCCGTCGCGCATAGGCGGCCACGACCACGAAGAACGTCGCGCTCACCGTGGTGCGGCCGCGTAACCGCAGGATCACCACGGGAGCCTCGGCGCCGGCCGGATCGGGCAGCTGGGCCTGCAGGGTGCGGGCGCCGGCGTAGAACAGGCTCCCGTAGACGTCCAGGATCACGATCTCGCGATCCGAGATCGACGCCGGCACCGGTACTTCGCGCAGCCGGTGCCCCTCGGCCCGCAACCGCACCACCTTCAGGTCCATGGCCTCCCGGTTCAGCTGCAACAGCAGCGAGAGCGCGACACCGACCCCGACCGCCGCCGCGACCGGCAGCACCAGGGTCGCGACGAAGGTCGTCACCAGGGCGATCCGCGAGGTGGACCCGCTACTCCAGATGGCGGTGATCCGGGCCTGCGATATCGATCCCACCGCGGCGACGATCAGCACAGCGGCCAGGGTCGGCATGGGCACCTTCCCCACCGCGGGCGCGAACGCGGCCAGGATCGCCAGGCCCCACAGCCCGGACCAGATTCCGCCCCAGCGGGTCCGGGCGCCGGCCACCTGATTCAGCGCCGTCTGCCCCATCGATCCGCCGACCGGCATTCCGCGCACCAGCGCGGCCGCGATATTGCCCACACCCTGCGCGGTGAAGTCCCGGTTCACATCCGCCCGGGTCCCATCCGGGTTCGGCGCGGCCTCCGCGACCCCGGTGCCCTGCACCAGCACGATCACCGCCACCGCCAGCGCACCGCTGATCAGACCCGGGCCCAGCAATGTGAGATCCGGTAGACCCAGGCCCGGCAGGCCCGACGGGATCTCCCCACTGGCCGATACCCGTGCCACCGAATCCCAGCCGAAGACGACCACCAGCGCCGTCGGCACCGCCAGTGCCGCCAGCGCCGCCGCCATCCGCAGGCGGGTGCGCGCCAGCCCGAGCATGAGCGCGATCGCGGTGAGACCGGTGATCAGCGACGGCGGATCGATCCGGCCCGGATGCAGCAGCACCTGTATCGCCCGCACGGCCGCGATATCGGCGTCGGCATCGGATCCGGTGAGATCGGCGAGCTGCCCGAAGGCGATATTCGCCGCGATCCCCGCCAGGAACCCCGTCATCACCGAATGCGAGACGAACCGTGTGTAGCGGCCCAGCCGCAGCACCGCCGCCAGGATCATGAACAACCCGGCGAGCAGGGTCAGCAGTGCCAGCCCTCCCGGACGGTTCTCCTCCGGGACCGCCACCAGCGCCGAACCGGCCGCCAGCGCGGACGCGCTGGTCGCGGTGACGACCATCCGCCGGGTGCCGGTGGTGTATCCGCCGGCGATCCGGCCGGCGACACTCGCGTAGAGCCCGTGTACCGGGCTCACCCCGGCCAGCACTCCGGCCGCCATCCCGTCCGGGATACTGCCGATGGCGCCGGCCAGGCCGGCGAACACATCGTCGCGCCGCATCCGTTCGTCCGGGAGCAGCGCGCGTAGCCACCGGACCCGGCGGTTCATGGATTCCGACAGTAGCGGCGGAACCGGCCGATGCCGGGACCCGCGCCGGTGAGCCGGATCAGGTCCGCGGCCGCCAAGTGGCGATCGCCCAGATCACGACGATATCGAGCACGATCACCAGCGTCGACCACCACGGGTAATAGGGCAGCCAGAGGAAATTCGCCAGGATGGACAGCGCGAGAATGCCGATCGCCAGACCGCGCCCCCAGGCCGTACCGGTCATCAGCCCGAGCGCGCTGACGATCAGGACCGCGCCGAGCGCGATATGGATCCAGCCCCAGGTGTTCAGGTCGAATTCGTAGATGTAATCGGTCCCGACCACGAACAGCCCGTTGTCGGCGAGTGCCGCGATACCTTGCAGCAGCGAGAGCACGCCGACGGTGAGCAGCAGGATCGCGGCTCCGATCGAGGTACCGGCGGCTACCCCCTGCCGGAGCGGCGATTCGACGGAGGTGCGTGCCCTCTGGTCCGGTGCGGTTGTCATCTCCACTCCTTCCGAGCGCAGGTGTGGCACGACTCTCGCGCGCGCCGAAGCCACCGCGCCTCACCCGGGGCGGGTGAATCCGGTCAGGTGCCCGGACCGGCGCCGGTGGTTCCGGGCCGCGGGTCCGCACCACCTTCTCGTTCGGGACCCGCCGGGCCCATCCGCCCGGAATCCTCGACACCCGGTTCACCGGGCACCGGTTCGTCGGGGGCGCGGTCGCTGATGAGCACGGTCAGCCAGCGGGTCGACGGATCGATATCGATCAGCACCGCCTTGGCCAGCAGGGTCAGCGGGATGGCCAGTAACGCGCCCAGCGCGCCCAGCACCCAGGTCCAGAACACCAGGGACAGGAAGGTCACCGTCACGCTGAGACCGACGGCGTCACCGACGAATTTGGGCTGGATCACCGATTGCACCACGACGTTGAACACGCAGTACAGCACGATCACCCACACCATCTTGGTGAATCCGCCGTCCAGCAGAGCCAGCAGCGCCGGCGGCACCAGGCCGACCACGAACCCGATATTCGGGATGTAGTTGGTGATGAACGACAGCAGCGCCCACAGCAGCGGGAACGGTACCGCCAGCAGCCACAGGGCGACACCGTCGAGCACCGCGACGATCAGCCCGAACACGGTGGACACGATGAGGTACTTGCGGGTGCCCGCGGCGAACGCGTTCAGCGCCCGGGCGATATCGGGCCGCATGGTGGCCAGCACCCCGGTGCGGCGGCCGATACTCATCCCGTCGAAGGCCATGAACAGCAGCAACGCCAGGATGAAGACCAGATCGGAGAAGATGCCGCTGAGCCCCACCAGCAGCGTTTCGAGCAGATCGACCGCCTTGCCGAAATCGAAACCGCTCAGGGCGTGCTCGATACGTTCCTTGTCGATATCGAAGTTGTGCAGCAGAGTGCGGATCTGGTCGAGCAGATCGGCGAAGCGGTCGGTGTAATCCGGCAGCGAGGTGGCCAGCTGGGCCACCGATACCGCCAGTGCCGCCACCAATCCCAGCAGGACCAGGTACACCACGACCAGAGCCGCCAGCATGCCCAGCCAGGGCGGCACCCCACGGCGCTGGAGCCGGGTCTGGATGGGCTGCACCGCGACGGCCAGCATGAGCGCCAGGAATACCGGGCCCAGTACCCCGGAGAAGATCTTCGTACCGCCGATCGCCACAACCGCGGCGGCCGTGGCCAGCAGCACGATGAGACCGCGCGGTATGGACCACGACGATCCCGCGGCACCCGCGGCCGGCTCGGTCACGACCGGGCCCCGGACTCGTTGGCTTCCCGGCACGACATGGCCCACCTCGTTCGCTTCGGCTACAGGGGTCCCCGCGCGCGGCGACAGCCGCCACGGTATGTCTCGCGCACGGGCTTCCGGTTCACCCACCACGGATGAATCCGGCCGGATACGCCCTGGTAACAGGTTGGTTCAGGACCGGTCGTCCCAGGTCCGGCCTCGGGTAGGCTCCCGCTGAGTGCGTGCTAGTGCTGTTTCGGACATCTTCGTCGGGAGGCACCGTGACCACTTCGCAAACACTGGATCCGACGGGCCGCCCGGTATCGCGAGCTCGGGCGCGGTCACATATCCCGGTCTTCCCGTTCACCCCGGTCTCCCGCCATCGATTGCATACCGCGCTGGACTCGGTGCTCGATCGCGGTTCCGGCGGAGTGCTGCTGATCTGCGGGGCGGTCGGGATCGGCAAGACCGTGACGGTCGCCGATTGGGCCGCGCGGCAGTTGCCGCGCAGCCACCCGGACACCCGCACGGCGTGGGTCACCGTGCGCGACCAGATGTCGCTGTGGGCGGAACTGCGCGGCCGTCTCCAGCTGCGGTGCGCCGCCGGGGCCCCGGCGGCGGGAATCGGTGAAGCGGAAGCGCTCCTGGAAGCCCTCGCCGCCCAGCGCACTCCGACCGTCCTGATCATCGACGACGCGCATCTGATCACCGACCCGCTGGCGCTGGCCGGACTGGAATACTTCCTGCAGAACGCGCCCGATTCGGTGACCATCGTCCTCTGTGCCCGCTTCGATCCACCGATCCGCTGGCATCTGCTCGACCTGCACTCCCGGCTGACCCGTTGGAGTGCTCCGGATCTCGCGTTGTCCGCCGCGGAGGCCGCCCGGCTCTGCGACGGCCACGAATGCGAACTCGGCGCCGACGATCTCGCGACCCTCATGTCGCTGACCGAGGGCTGGGCCGCGCTGGTGCGGATCGCCGCGATCTATCTGAGCGCCCACACCGCCGAGCACGCCGACGCCCTGGCCGCGCTGGCCCGGCCCCCGCACGCGTTCGCCGATATCCTCGTCGGCGAACTCATCGACACCCTCTCCCCCGCGCTGCGCCAGTTCCTGACCTGCACCAGCATCCCGGAGGAGTTCACCGAACAACTCGCCGACGATCTGGTCGGCGGTGGTGCCGCGCATCAGATCTACGAGCTGAACCGGCTCAACTTCCCGATGACCTCACTCGCGCGCGGGGGGACCGTCCGCTTCTCCTATCACCCGATGCTGCGGGCCTACTTCCTGGCCGAGGCCAACCGGCTCGGCCAGGATCTGTGCGCGGACCTGCGTCTGCGCGCAGCCCGGCAGCTGATGGCCACGGGCGAGTTGTGGGCGGCACTGCGGCATCTGCTGGCCGTGCCGGACCGGCGTCCGCTGGCCTCGTTCCTGGCCGATCACGCGCTGGCGCTGATCTTGGCCGACCACGGCGAGGCGTTGTTCGACGCACTGGCCGAGGCCGCCCCCGAGGTGCTGGCCGACCCGTTCCTGCGGTTGCTGCAAGCCACCGACGCGCTGCTGCACGGCGACAGCGGATCCGCGCAGGCCTACCGGGACAGCACCCGGTTGCGGGCCGACGACGAACCGGTTTCGCTGGCGGGCCCGTACCGGCTCGAATCGCTGGGCGCGGCGGTGGACGCCGAACTCGCGGTCACCACCGGCGCCGCACCGGAATCGACTCCGCTACCGGAGCGGCTGCCACCGGCCGACCGGCCGGACCTGGACGGCTATCTCGCGGTCACCACCGGAACGGTGCTGGTCCTGCGCGGCGAACTCGCCCGCGGCGAGGAGCGGCTCCGGGTGGCGCTGACCCGCACCAGGTCCCGCTGCCATCCGAGACTGCGCCTGATCGCGGTGACCCGGCTGGCCGTCACCGCCGGTCTCGCCGGTTCGATCACCACCATGCGGCAGCGGGCCGAACGGGCCAGGGCCATCGCCCGCGATCACGATCTGCTGGATCTGCCCGAGGCCGTGCACGCCACCGCGCTGGAGGCCTACGGCGCCTACCTCCAGGGCACCGATCCGCAACCGGGCCGGATCGAGATCCTGTGCGCCGAACGGATCCGGCGCGACGGGACGCCGGGCCCGGTCGCGGGCTGGCTACCGCATACCGTGGGCACGCTGCTGCACTGCCAGTGCGCCACCGACCGGGCCACCGCCACCGACCGGCTGCGCCGCAGTATCGGCCGGGTCCTCGACGCCGACCCCCCGCCCGCGCTCAGCGGTGGCCTGCTCGGCGCCGCGGTGTGGACGCTGTTGAGCGTGAACGAGGCACCGACCGCGCAGCGGCTCGTCGAACGGGCCCGGGCGGTCCTGGGCCGGACACCCGACACCGTACTGGCCGGGGCGGCATTGGCCGCGTTCGCCGGCAACCACCAGGCGGTGGTGACCCAGGTGGAACCGCTGCTGACGACCACCCCCGCGGCCCATCCGGTCAGCCGGCTGACCGCGCTACTGCTGGACGCCCGCGCCCACCACCAACTCGGCAACGATCCCAAATCCCGGGAGGCCGTGGAGCAGGGCTTGCGGCTCGCCGCCACCCACCAGATCACCCGGCCGTTCTTCGACGTACCGGGCGCGGTCGAACTGCTCGACTACTACGCCGGATGCTTCGGCCACCACAGTGTGTTCGCCGATACCGTGCGGGCCAGCCGGCACGCGCACCGCCGGGCCGACCATCCGCCGCTCACCGCGACCGAGGCGACCATCCTGCGCCAATTGCCCTCGGGCCGCACCACCCAGCACATCGCCGACGATCTCGGAGTGTCCATCAATACGGTGAAAACCCATCTGCGCGGGATCTACGCCAAACTGGGCACGAGTTCGCGGATGGAAACACTGGAGGCGGCCCGCCGCGCCGGACTGCTCTGACGGCCCCGGGCGGCCGCGGAGCCGGGATCCCCGCACCGCGGCCGTCTTTCACCCGATGCGGACGAGGTGCGCGCCCCGGGTTCCGGGCGACACTCGTATCCGGCACCGGACCGCTTTCTCCCGCCCGGACGCCGCCGACCCGAGCCGCGACCAGCAGGAGATGGCGATGCGATACCAGTTCACCATCGACGGCGAACTCTCCGAGCGGGCCCTCGCCGCCTTCCCCGAACTCACCGGGAACCGGGACCGGGGCACCACGGTCCTGTCCGGGCCGGTCACCGATTCCACCGGTGTCCGCACGATTCTCGCCCGCATCGACAATCTGGGTCTCACCGTGGTCGAGATGCACCGGCTGCCGGACTAAGGCCCCGGGATGTCGCTGCTGGTTCCCGCGAGTCAACGCCGCGGCCTCGACGAGGTCGCCGAACGGCTGAACCTGTCGGCCGGAGACTCGCGCGCGAAACGCTCGGCGTTCTGGATCATGCTCGTGCTCTCCGGGGTCATCGCGGTATCCGGTGTGGTGGGCGATTCGACCGCGACCGTGATCGGCGCGATGATCGTGGCGCCGCTGTCGGTGCCGATCCTCGGCGTCGGCCTGGGTATCGCCACCAGCGATGCCCGGCTGGTGGCCCGGAGCCTGCTGCTGGTCGCGGCCGGTGCCGCCGCGGTGATCCTGCTGGGATTCCTGGTGGCGCAGCTACTGCCGATACCGACCGACGTCCTCGGCAACTCCCAGGTCCTCGGCCGGACCTCGCCCCGGATCGTCGACCTCTCCGCCGCCCTGGCCACCGGCTTGGTCGGCGCGGTCGCCGTCACCCGCCGCGATGTGGGTGATGTGCTGCCGGGTGTCGCGATCGCCATCTCCCTGGTGCCGCCGCTCGCGGTGGTGGGGGTCTGCCTGGGGTCGGGAGCACCGGCGCTCGGGCTCGGCGCGCTCGTACTCTTCGCCTCCAATATGGTCGCCATGATGATCACCGCCGCGGTGGTCCTGGTATTCACCGGCTACGCCCACGAGGCCGGCGCGGGTGCCGCGCGGCGCGGGCGCGCCTACGCCGTACTGGCCGCGGCACTGGTGGTGGTCGCGATACCGATGGTGGTCAATTCCCTCACCTCGCTGTGGGCCGATCAGATCGCCGACGCGACCCGGCAGTGGTTACGCGATATCCCGGGCGCGCAGGTCACCGATGTGACGTTGCACAGCGATACCGCGACCATCGAGATCCGGGCACCCGAGGAACTGCCGCCCGTCGACGAACTGAAGGGATCGGTCGATGCACTGGTGCCGTGGAACCCGGAGGTCGTCATCGTGCATACCGTCGGGTCGCGGGTCACCGACTGATCGGCCCGGCCCGCGGGCCGGATCGAGGTTCGCCGAGCAGTCACCGCCGGGCGGCGTCAGTAGGGCCGGGCCCGCCCCGCCCATCCGGCGGCCGGCCGGTCCGCCGAATCCCGGGGAAAGGAGATGCGATCCGGGTCGCCGTCGGAGGTGTAGCGGCTGCCCGGTTCGGCGGCCAGCCGGTCCAGCCAGTACGCGCTGTCGAACGGGACGGCACCCAGGCCGGACCTGATCCGGGGTACCGCGCCGGGGTCGACCGCGCCGAACGGTGACGGCGCCGGATTCGCACCGACCAGCATGACCGCGTCGAACCGGTAGGAGGTACCCCCGGCACGGCCCGCGCGTGCCAGGGCCGGGTCGCCGGGCGCCATACCGAGTGGCAGTGCCATCGTGGTCACCGCCGCGCCCGGTGCCGCGGCGGTGATGGCGGCCACGTTCGACGCCAGTTCGTGCTGGATACCGGCGGCGTCGGCGGCCGCGAGATTCGCGTGGCTCGCGGTATGCGAGCCGATCTCGTAACCCTTACCGGTCAGATAGGGCAGCGCGCGCGGATCGCCGCCGAAGGCGTCGTTGGTGACGTAGAAGGTCGCCCGGGCCGGGAAATCCGGATGGGCGGCGGCGAATTCCTCCAGGATCGCGACGGCGCAGTCGCGGGCGGGCCGGCCGTCGGGTCCGAATCGCAGCTGGCTCGTGGTCGAATCGTCGAAGGTGAGCACCACCGGGTGGGTCCCGGCGGGGATATCGATGGCACCGGCGATGTACTGGGCCGCGGTGACCGGCCGGTAGCCCTCCTGGTACAGCCGGTCCAGCTCGCCGCGGAACTCGGCCGGTGTCTGGTCGTACTCACCGGCCGGCCGCGCGGCCAGCTGGTGGTACATCAGGACGGGAACCAGTCCCAGTTCGTCGGCGCCGACCGCCGCGGGATCCGGTGGCGGGGTGGTGGTCGCCACCGGCGGGGGCGGCGGCGCCGGGGCGGGCGCGGTCTCGGCCGCGCCGCCGCAGGCCGCGGCACCGATCGCGCAGAGAGCCGCCACGACGACCCGAACAATACTCACCGGGTATCGAACCATCGGACGAATGTTACGTGCCGACAACGATTTACGGTTCATCTCCGCGAAACGGATTGGTGACACGGCGCACTGGCCATCCTGTCCGGGAATGGTGTTCGTGGAAGTTGGTGTGCTGTGCTCATGCGGGTACGGGCCCTCGGCCGGAAACGGTCGGCGGTCCTGGTTTTCGGTGTCGTCCTCGCGGTCGTCCTGGTGTCGGTGGGGGTCGGCGCCGCCCGGCAGCCGGTCGAACAACTCCCGCTGAGCGGGCTACCGCCCGGCCCGGTGGGCGCGGCGGCGCTACCGGATCTGACCCTGCGCGTCGATGCCGCCGGACACGATCCCGGGTCGGTCCGGCTGACCCTCGACGGTGCGCCCGTCGACGGCCGGGTCGAGGGCCACACCGTGCTCTACCACCCGGAGAACCTCACCGACGGGGAGCACACCTTCACCGCGGAGATCCCGTCCGGGTGGCTGCGCCGCGACCCCGCGGCGTCGGCGACCTTCACCGTCGATACCGCGGCCCCCGCACTGGAGGTCGCGAAACCCGAGGCCGTCGGGTCCTATCGCGATCCGGTGACGATCCGCGGCCGCGCCTCCGACGCCACCCGGGTGTCGATCGGCGAACACGCGGTGGCCCCCGGCCCCGACGGCAGCTTCGAAACCGAACTGCCGCACAGCCCGGGTGGTTCGGAAGTGGTCGCGGTGGACGCCGCGGGCAATGCCACCACCGCGGCACTCACCACCGGTATCGACCTGCCGCGGATGCGCGCCGTGCATGTCACCGCGCACGCCTGGTCGCACGACGGGATGCGGGAGGCGGTCCTGGACCTGGCCCGGCAGGGCCGCATCGATACCGTGCAGCTCGACATCAAGGACGAGGACGGGGTGGTCGGCTACGACTCCGCGGTACCGCTGGCCCGCAGCACCGGTGCCGCGACCCCCATCTACGACGCCCGGGCCGCGCTGCGGCAGCTGCACGATATGGGCGTGCAGGTCGTGGGGCGGATCGTCGCCTTCCGCGATCCGGCGCTGGCCGAATGGGCCTGGCATCACGGCCGGCCGGACTGGGTGATCCAGAATCCGGCCCGGCAGCCGTACTCCAGCCACTACGGCGCGATCGCGTTCACCAATTTCGCCCACCCCGAGGTGCGCGGCTACAACATCGCGCTCGCCGTGGAGGCCGCCGAACTCGGTTTCGACGGTGTCATGTACGACTACGTCCGCCGCCCGGACGGCCCGCTGAGCAGTATGCGGTTCCCCGGGCTGAAGGGGCCCGCGACGGTCGCGGTGGCGGAATTCCTGCGGCAGAGCCGGACCCCGGTGCAGGCCGCCGGCGCCCATCAGAGCGCCGCGGTCTACGGGATCGCCGCCACCCGCCCCGATCAGATCGCCCAGGACATCGGCCTCATCGCCCGGCAGGTGGACTATGTGGCGCCGATGATCTATCCGTCGCACTGGGGTCCCGGCGAGTACGGAGTGGCCGACCCGAACTCCCAGCCCTACGACATCGTGGCGGCCTCACTCCGGGACTTCCAAACCGTGACCGAGGGTACCGGCGCCCGGGTGGTGCCCTGGCTGCAAGATTTCAGCCTCGGCGTCGAGTATGGAGATGCGCAGGTCAGAGCCCAGATCGATGCCGCCGCGAAGGTGGGGATCGATAGTTTCTTCCTGTGGAGCCCGTCGGTGACCTACCACGGCGGAGCCCTGCCGGTGAAGTGACACCGTAACGCCGCGGACCCGCGCGGCGACGTCTCCGGTGACGTAATGGCCCGTCGGGGGGCCGGCCCGTCCATTTATCGGGTTGTGGAATGGAGCTGGGGACATGGCTTTCCGGAGTGGTTACCTCGTGCGCTGTCGCGATTATCTCGCGCAGCACCGTCTCGCCGCGGCGATCGCGGCACCGGCCACGCTGGGCGTGGTCGCGGCCGTGGGCGCCGCCTACTCGGTGACCGCCCCGCAGCAGGTGGATACGCAGCTGCGGGCCTCGGTCACCGAATGCCACGATATGGTCACCATCTCGGTGGCCGGCCGTGGTGACACCCCGGCCGCGGGGACGACCAAACTGCTGGTCGACGCCAACGGGAACCCGCTGCCCGCGGCCCTGTCCGGCGACCACAGCAGCGAATGGGTCGACCCGGTGGTCAACGCACCCGCCGACGATGTCGCCCCCGGCTCGTACGCCGCGGTCTATATCGCCTATCCGGCGAATATGGCGACCTACGAGGATGCCGTCAACACCGGTGCGGCCAACACCAAGCAGGTGATGCGGGAGATCGCGCAGGCCTGCCCGGACACCCGGTTCGCGATCGTCGGCTACAGCGAGGGCGCCGATGTGGTGCGCCGGGTCGCCATGGAGGTCGGCCATCAGGAGCAGACCGACGGCGGCTACGCGATCGTCGACCCGGACAAGGTGACCGGTGTGGTGATCCTGGCCGACGGCGGCCGGACCGCCGGGGACGGACCGTTCCCCGGGGCGGAGAACCCGTTCGGCAACCCGGACGGCTTCGATCAGGTCTATCAGAACGGCAAGACCCCGGTCCCGGGGCAGGGCGCGCTGCCCGGAACCTCCGGTGATTTCGGATCGCTGAACGGCAAGATCGCCTCGTTCTGCTCCGACGGCGACCTCACCTGCGCGGCGCCGGACAATATCGCGCTGCTGCAACTCGTGGTCAATGTGGCGCGCCAGGTGAACGCCGACGCCCTGGAACGCGAAGGCCTGACCCCGGCCACCGGGCAGGATGTCGCGGTGGCCCTCAGCCGCGTCGCGCTGCTGGCGCTGGGCGATATCCGGTCGCAGCCGAACTGGATGGCCAGTGACGAAACCTTCCTGGAGGTGCTGCTGCGGGTCTCCGATCCGGCCTACGATCCCGCCGCCGCGAAACCCGCGCCCGAGCAGCCGGCGGAGTCCATCTCCACCGACGAGATCTCGCCGCTGGCGTACCTGCCGCAGAAGGTGCTCAACGAGATCGTCGGGCTGATCGTCACCAACCAGAACACCATCCCGGTGATCCTGTCCGATCCCTACAAACTCACCCTCGGGCCGAACGCCACCGGACACCATTTCGACTACTGGCGTGATGCCGACCCGAACAACGGCAAACCGCTGACCTCGGCCGAGTACGCGGCGGCGTGGCTCACCCATCTGGCCAAGCAGGCGCAGGCCGGTGAACCGGTGAATACGAAGTCGACGCCCACCGCCGAAGACCTCGACGACGCCTATCGCGCGGCGGCGGCCACCTCCACCACCGCCGCGGCCGCGACATCCACGACCGCGCCGGCCGGCACTACGACCACCACGGCACCGGCGGGCACCACCACCGGGGCACCCGCCGGGACGGCGCCCACGGGCACCGCACCCGCGACCACCCCGGGCACGAACGCGCCGTCGGAGGTCGCCGCGCCCGCCCCGGCGCCGGCCACACCGCCGAGCAGTACCGAACCGGCCGTCCCGTCCACCTCCGCCGCGCCGACCTCGACGGACGCGCAACCCTCCCGCACCACCGAGCCCGCCGCGACCTCGACGACGGGAGCACCGGCCGAAACGGCGCGCTGATCCGGTAGACGAACCCGGCCGGGCCCATCCGCCCGGGCCCGGCCCTCCGCCGCGCGGGCGGTGACCCACCCCGGGTCACCGCCCGCGGGTGGTTCGTAGGCGAGGATGCGTTCATGACGATCACCTCGCACGATCTCGGGTATCTCCGCCGCTGCGTCGAGCTGGCGCGGGAGGCGCTCGCCGCCGGCGACCAGCCGTTCGGGTCGCTGCTCGCCGACGTCGACGGCACGGTGCTCTTCGAGGATCGCAACCGGGTCTCCGGGGGCGATCCGACCCGGCATCCGGAATTCGAGATATCGCGCTGGGCCGCCGCCCACCTGAACCCGGAACAGCGCGCCGCGGCCACCGTCTACACCTCGGGCGAACACTGCGTGATGTGCTCGGCGAGCCACGGCTGGGTGGGCCTCGGCCGCATCGTGTACGCCGCCTCGGGCCGTCAGCTCGCGGACTGGTTGCACACCTGGGGCGCACCCGCTTCCCCGGTCGCGACCCTGGCGATCGGCGAGGTGATACCGGGTGCGGTCACCGACGGCCCGGCGCCCGAGCTCACCGCGGAGATGGAATCGCTCTACCGCGCCTGTTTCGCACCGGCCCGGTGACCCGCGGCGGCAGGTCCGGGCCCGGGTGGCGTATCGGCCGGGCCCGCGCCGGTCCGGCGTAGCCAGGCGAGGTGCCGCCCGGATATCTCGGCGACGGTGAGCAGTTCGAAGCCGGTCTCGGCGGCGAGCGCGTCCGCGCGGTCGATCCCGGCCTCGGCCCAGGGAAACCAGTCACCGGCATGGTCCCGGGTTTCCAGCCGGATCTGCCGGACCACGATTCCCTTTCCCGGACAGTCGAATTCGACCACGGCGAGGCCGTCGGGCCGGAGCAGCCGCGCGACCCGCCCCAGTAGGCGGCGCGGGTCGCCACCGATCCCGATATTGCCGTCGGCGAGCAATGCGTAGTGCCAGCGTCCGTCCCCCGGCAGCGGGCCGAAGACGTCGCGGGCCACCGCGGGCGCACCGCGATGCCGGGTGACCGCGATCGCGACCGGCGAGATATCCACGCCCAGCGCCATCACCCCGCGCCGGCACAGCGCGGTGACCAGCCGGCCGGGCCCGCAGCCGAGATCGACGGTCGGCCCGTCGCAGCAGCCGACCAGTGCCGAATCCACCTGCCGGTCGGCCGCGGTGGTGCGTCCGCCGCCGAGCCACCGCCGGGTCGGCAGCGGGGTCCGGTCGCCGTCGGCGCTCCGGATCCAGCACTCGCCACCGGTGAGGGCCGGATCGAACCGCCCGATCACCTGGCCGCCTGCCCGGCCGTCAGCGTGACCATCTCCGCCGCGAACCGGCCCGTGCATTCACCCGCGACCCGCAGCGCGTCGTCGTAGTTGTCGACATCGGTGAGCAGCGGAAGGGGTCCGACGCGGTAACCGCAGGACCGTAGCGCCCGCCGGGTGCGCTCACCGGTTTCCGGGGTGGACATCGGAACTTCGGCGAGCAGGCGCGCGGCCCGCGGATCCGGCAGTCCCAGTCCCCACCACCCACCGTCGGCGGCCGGGCCGAGGAGGGCGTCGCCGCCGGACACCAGTGCGCGGGCCGCCTCGGTCAGCATGCGGGAGGTGAGCTGCGGGGTGTCCATCCCGATCTGCAGTACCGGCAGTCCGGCCCGGGCGGCATCGGCGTGCGCGTTGGCCAGGCGCTCCCCGAAGCCGCCGCCGCGCTGCGGCCGCACTTCGAAGCCCGCCAGGGCGGCGGCGATCTCGTCGCCACGCTCGGCGGCACCCAGATCTCCGGTGAGTGTGACCATCCGGTGCGCGAGCGGGCAGTCCCGGACCGCGGTCACGGTGTCCAGTAGCGCGGCGGCCGCCAGCCGGGCCGCCTGCACCGGCGACAGCGGCGGGGTCAGCCGGGTTTTCGCGAAACCCGCCACCGGCGCCTTGGCGACGATCAGCACGGTGGCCGGCAGTACCGCCGAGCCGCGGTCGCCGGTTCCGGTGCGGGTCATCGCAGGACCGCCAGGAAATCCCGGGTGGCCCGCAGTGAACCCCGCGCCGATCCGGACACCTTCGACGTACCGCCGGCCCGGGGGTGGTAGCTGATATCGATCTCGCGGACCCGCCAGTGCGCGTCCGCCGCCCGGACCAGCAATTCCAGCGGATATCCGAATCGGTCGTGCAGCCGGCCCAGCGATTCCAGCCGCTCACGTCCCGCGACCCGCATCGCGCCGATATCGTGCACCGGTAATCCGTAGCGGCGGCGCAGCCGGTGCGCGACGACCCGGTTCCCGAGGCGGGTATGCCACGGCCACACTCCGCGCGCCACCGGGCGGCGCCGCCCGACCGCGAGATCCGCGCCCTCGTGCACCGCGGCCACCAGGAGCGGCAGTTCCGCGGGATCCATCGATCCGTCACCGTCGAGGACGGCCACGAGACCGGTACCCGCCGCCGCGATCCCGGCCTGCACCGCGGCGCCGTAGCCGGGGCGCGTCTCGGTGATCACCCGGGCACCGCAGGCGGCGGCGACGGCGGCCGTGGCATCGGTGGAGCCGTTGTCCACCACGATCGGCCGGTAGCCGGGCGGTAGTGCGGCCAGGACGCCCGGCAATGCTTCGGCTTCGTTGCGGCACGGGATCACGACGGTCACACCGGCCGGGTCGGGAGGGTCTGTCGCCATAGGTGTCACGCTAGGCCGGAATCGGCCGGAAACCTGTGACAAAAGCATGACGTCGTGTCCCGGGTCGCGATGAATCCGCTGTTCACCGCCCCGACCGGCATAGGGTGGCCTCTGTGCCGGATCTGATCGACCTCACGACATCCCGGACCCGGGTCCGCGGCGAACTGCTCGGCGCGGGGCTCGCCGCCACGCTGGTGGCGGTGGCGTTCCTCGTCCCGCAACTGGCCAGCGAATCATGGCGGCGCGATATCTTCGCCGCGGCCGCCCCGATCTTCGGGCACTGGTCCCCCCGGTTCGGCTGGGGTACCGTCCCCGCCGTGGTCCTGGCCGTGGCCGTGGTCGGATGGGGCCCGGCATTGGCGCGGCGGCTGCCCTGGCGGCGGTTGTTGGGCGCGAGCTATCTGGCCGCGTTGACGTGGGCCTTCGCCCTGGCGTTGGTGGACGGCTGGAAACGCGGCATCACCTCGCGCCTGGCCGACGGCCACGAATACCTCGCCGAGGTTCCGGGTGTCACCGATATACCCGCCGTGCTGCGCGGATTCACCGACCGGATCCTGGACGGGCAACCCGATTCCTGGACGACCCATGTGTCCGGGCATCCGCCCGGCGCACTGCTGTTCTTCGTGGGGCTGGACCGTCTCGGCCTGGGCGGGCCGGCCTGGGCGGCAGTCGTCTGCGTCCTCATCGGGAGTACCGCGCCGCTGGCGGTGGCGGTGGCCCTGCGGGCCCTGGGCAGCGAGCGGCGCGCCCGGGCCGTCCTGCCCTTCCTGGTGCTCGCCCCCGCCGCCATCTGGATCGCGGTCTCCGCCGACGCGGTGTTCACCGGTGTCACCGCGTGGGCCGTCGCCCTGCTGGCGGTGGCGGCGGGCCGGGCCCGGGCCCACTCCGAACACGGCACCGCGGCAACGGTTCCGGCTGTCGTATCCGGGGCCGGGGGCGATACGCCGCCGGCGGCCACCGTTTTCCCGAATACCGGCCGGTGGCAACTCACGGCGGTCGCGGCGGGCCTGTTGTTCGCCCTGGGGATGTACCTGAACTACGGCCTGGTGCTGATGGGGTTTCTCGCGGTGGCGGTCCTGGTCGCGGCGCGGACCGCGCGGCCGCTGATCCCCGCGGTCCTGGGAGCGCTGCTCGTGGTGGCCGCGTTCACGATCGCCGGTTTCTGGTGGTTCGACGGATATCACCTGGTCGTCGAGCGCTACTACCAGGGGATCGCCATGGAACGGCCCTACGGGTACTGGTGGTGGGGCAACCTGGCCGCCACGGTCTGCGCCGTCGGACTCGCGACCGCGGCCGGGCTGGCAGCCACGCTCTCGCCCGCCCGGCTCCGCACGCTGGAACCGGGCTCGCTGCTGGTGGCCGCCGCGCTGTGCGCGATCGCCGCCGCCGATATCAGCGGGCTCAGCAAAGCCGAAACCGAGCGGATCTGGTTACCGTTCGATATGTGGCTGCTCGTCGCGACCGCCTTCCTGCCGGCCGCGCGCACCCGCCCCTGGCTGGCGGTGCAGGCCGCCGGTGCCCTGGTCCTGGTCCATCTGCTGAAGACGAATTGGTGAGGCGCCCATGTGCATACTCGTAGCCGACGACGACCCGGTGGTCCGGGAAGTGGTGCGCCGCTATCTCGAACGCGACGGCCGCATCGTCGTGGAGACCGGCGACGGCCGCACCGCCCACGAGGCGCTGACCCGGACCGCCGGCGAGGTGGAACTGGCCGTCCTCGACGTGATGATGCCGGCGCCCACCGGGATCGACCTGTGCCGCACCATCCGTTCGGGCGATCACCCGGATACCCCGGTCATCCTGCTGACCGCGCTCGGCGACGAGGACGACCGCGTGCTGGGCCTGGAGGCCGGCGCCGACGACTACGTCACCAAACCGTTCAGCCCCCGCGAACTGGCTTTGCGGGTCGCCTCGGTGCTGCGCCGCTCGCACCGCGGCCCCGCCATCGACCGGCGGGTCCTGCGCGACGGTCCGGTGACGGTGGATCCGGCCGCGCAGCTGGCCTTCGCCGGCGAGCGGCCGCTGCGGCTCACGCCGCGCGAATTCGACCTGCTGGCCTTCCTGCTGCGCAATCCGGGCCGGGTCTACAGCCGGGAGGAACTGCTGGACCGGGTGTGGGGCTGGGATTTCGGCGATCTGTCCACGGTGACCGTGCATATCAAACGGCTGCGGGCCAAACTGGGTGCGGCGCACCGCATCGACACCGTGTGGGGTCGCGGCTACGCCTGGGGGCGTGACGATCTCACCGCGGAGCCCGCCGATGCCTGAGGATCTGCTGGAGATCATCGGCTACACCCTGGCGTGTTCACTGCCGGTGGTCCTGGCGGGCGCACTGGCCCTGCGCGCCCTGCGGGACCGCTCGCTCACCGCGAGTATGGCGGTGCTCGTGCTCATCCCGACGCTGGCGACCCTGGCCGGGATCACCGGTGTCAGCGGTTTGATGTTCACCGCCGAGTTCCGGCGCACCTCGCTGGTGCTGCTGCTGGTGGCCGCGGTGACCGTTCCGGCGGCCATCCTGCTGGGCCGCGAGCAGGCACGTAAAACGGTGTGGGAGAAGCAGATCCGAGAGCAGGAGCGAGCGGCCGAACAGTCCCGCCGGGAACTGGTGGCCTGGGTGAGCCATGATCTGCGCACCCCGCTGGCCGGTATCCGCGCGATGACCGAGGCGCTGTCGGACGGCGTGGTGAACGATCCGGCCGATATCGCCCGGTACGCCGATCAGATCGGCCGGGAGACCCATCGCCTCTCCCGGATGGTCGACGATCTGTTCGAGATGTCCAAGATCTCCGCGGGCGCGCTGCGCCTGGAACTGGAACCCCTGGATCTGCGCGAACTGATCGACGAGATCTATTCCGCCCACCGGGCCACCGCCGATCGGGCGGGCGTGGGGTTCACCGCCCGCCAGCCCGCGGCCCCGCTCCCGGTCGCCGCCGACGATCACGCGCTGGGGCGGGTGCTGGCGAATCTGGTGTCCAACGCCATCGCGCATACGCCACCCGGTGGCGAGGTGGTGATCACCGCCGGGCATACCGACGGCCAGGTGTGGACCAGGGTCGACGATTCCGGCCCCGGTATCGCCGCCAGCGATCTGCCCCGGATCTTCGAAGTGGCCTATCGCGGTACCGCCGCCCGCTCGCCGGTCGCCGACAACGGTGTGCCGACCGGCAGCGGTATGGGCCTGGCCATCGCGGCGGGCCTGGTCGAGGCGCATCGGGGCGCGATCACGGCCGCCAACCGGGATGTTGGCTGCCGCTTCGAGATCCGCCTGCCCGCCGGGCCGGGTTAGCGCCGGCGGCGGCGGGAACCGGTCATCCGATCGGCGCGCTCGCCGCGCGATCGCGTAGCGGCGCCGAGGCGAATTCGACCAGCCCCTCGTCCGGCCGCACCCGGGCGGTGAAACCGAGCGTCCGGCGGGCGCGGGCCGGATCGGCGACGATATGCCGGACATCGCCGGGCCGCGCCCCGCCGGTGATCACCGGATCGGGCCCGCCGTGCGCGGCGGCCAGGATGCGGGCGACGGCGCCGATGGTGATCGGCTGCCCGGAGCAGATGTTCAACGGCACGAACCCGGGCAGTCCGGCTTCGACGGCGGCCAGATTCGCGGCGGCGATATCGGAGACGTGCACGAAATCCCGGGTCTGGCCGCCGTCCTCGAACACCTCCGGCGCCCGTCCCGCCGCCAGCGCCGAACGGAATATCGCCGCCACCCCGGAATACGGTGTGTCCCTGGGCATTCCGGGCCCATACACATTGTGGTAGCGCAGCGCGGTGACGGCCGAACCCGTGGCCGCGACCCAGGCCGCCGCGTAGTTCTCCTGCGCCACCTTGCTGGCGGCGTACAGGCTGCGGGGCCGTGACGGCGTGTCCTCGGGTACGGGGGCCCAGTCCAGTTCCTCACCTTCGTACCGGTGCTCGTACCGGCCCGCCGCGAGATCGGCGCCGCTGCGCGGCCCCACCGCAACCACACCGTCGCGTCCGCGGTACAGCCCCTCCCCGTAGACCACCATCGACGAGGCGAGTACCAGCCGGGCGCAGCCCGCCCGGTCCATCGCGGCCACCAGGACCGCCGTCCCGTAGTCGTTGTGCCCGGCGTAGGCGGGCGCGTCCTGGGTGTCCACCCCGGCGCCCACCACCGCGGCCTGATGGCAGACCACCTCCACCCCGCGCAGCGCCGCGTCCAGGGCGGCCGGGTCGCGGATATCGATACGGGCGACGCCGCGGGGCGGGTCGGCGTCCGGGCCGTGGGCGGCGGGCAGCATCAGGTCCGCGGCCACCACCTCGTGCCCGGCCGCGAGCAGTGCGGTGTGGAGATGGGATCCGATGAACCCGGCCGCGCCGGTCAGCAGTACTCGCATCCCGCCGATCCTGCCCGCCACCACGTGCCGGTGGTGGGACGCGGACGCCGATGTCACGGATTCGTCATACCTCGTCGCCGCGGGCCGCGAACCGGCGCACGCCCGGCGCCGGGCCCGCCCTTGACCTGAACCGAACTTCAGGTCCGAAACTGGTGTGGATTCGACGGAAACGAACCGGAGGAGGTTCATCGTGCGAGCGGTGCAGGTCAGGGAATTCGGCGGGCCGGAGGTCCTGGAACTACACGAACTACCGGACCCGGAGCCCGCGGCCGGCCAGGTCCTGGTGGCGGTCGAGGCGGCCGATGTCATGTTCCTCGACGCCCGGTTGCGTTCGGGGTGGGGAACCGATTTCTTTCCCGTGCGGCCGCCCTATGTGCCCGGCGGCGCGATCGGCGGCGTCGTCACCGCTGTGGGAGCGGGTGTGGATCCGGCCGTCCTGGGCACCCGGGTCGCCGCCCGCACGGCCGCCAGCGGTATCGGCCGCGGCCTGCCCATCGGCGGCTACGCCGAATCCGCGCTGACCGAACTCGCGGCACTCACCGAGATTCCCGCCGAGGTGACCGTCGCGCAGGCCACCGCCCTGGTGCACGACGGCCACACCGCGTCCGCGGCCTTCGACCGCGCCGCGATCCGCCCCGGCGAAACCGTGCTGATCACCGCCGCCGCGGGCGGGCTCGGCACGCTGCTGACCCAGCTGGCCCGGCAGGCCGGTGCCGAGGTCATCACCGCGGCCCGGGGTGAGGCCAAACTCGCGCTCACCCGCAGGCTCGGGGCCGCGACCGCGATCGATTACGCCGAGACCGGCTGGACGGAACGGGTCCGGACCGCGACCGGCGGGCGCGGACCGGATGTGGTGTTCGACGGCGCCGGCGGGCAGCCCGGCGAGGCCGCGCTGGCGATCACCGCCGACAAGGGCAGGTTCATCGGCTACGGCGCGGCGGCCGGTGAATTCGCCACCGCCGGTGCGGAAACCGCCCGGGAACGCGGTGTCGAGGTGCTGAGCCTGCACGACCTCCAGATCGGCGGTGATCACCGGTCCGTCTATGCCACCCGGATGCTCGCCGAGGTCGCGGCCGGGCGGGTGGAGGTCGTGATCGGCGGTACCTATCCGCTCGCGGAGGCCACCCGGGCGCATACCGCGATCGAGAACCGCTCCGCGCTGGGCCGCACCGTGCTCGTCACGCGATGACGGCCGCCGCGCGGCGGATTCAGGACGAGGCCCGCTCGACGAGCTCGCCGTAGCGGCCCTCGAGCGCCATCACCTGCGCGGGGTCGGGACTCCCACCCGGCCCCGCGCCGAGCGCGGCCTCCAGCGCGTCCAGGCAGACGTGGTATCCGGCGGCGGTGCCGGAATGGCCGCGCGGCCCCGGCCGGCCGAACCGGACCGTGCAGAGCAGCCGGGTGCCCGTGCCGTCCTCGAACACGTCGAATCGCAGATGTTCGTCGTCCCACAGGAATTCGAAGACCCGGGGCGGATCCCAGGTCAGGATGCGGCCGGGCAGTTCCGGATCGTCGAGATCCAGCCCGGCCTCGCCGATCTCGGTGCCGGACCGTTCCACCGACTCCGGCCAGAACCGCACCCGGACCTCCGCACCGGTACGGCGTTCGCCGACGATATCGGCCGGGAACCAGGCCCGCAGATGCTCGGATTCGGTCAGTGCCCGCCAGACCACGGCCGGCGGATGTGCCAGCCGGCGTTCGTAGCGGACGCCCAGCCGGTCGCCGTCGCGCAGTACCTCGCCGAGCCGTTCGGTCGCTTCGGTCATGTCACTCCTCGTTATCGCTGTTGGGGGTGTTCGGGGCAGTTCCTCGGCCGGGCATCGCGTCCAGATACCGCTCGAATTCGTCGAGGCGGTCGGCCCAGATCTCCCGGAACGGGGCCAGCCACGCGTCGAGCTCCCGGAGCCGGTCCGGGTCGAGACCGTAATGCCGGCGCGGGCCGTCCACTCGCACCCGCACCAGGGCCGCCGCGTCGAGCATCCGCAGATGCTTCGACACATTGGGCTGCGCGGTGCCGAGCGCGGCCACCAGATCGCCGACGGTGCGCTCGCCGTCCCGGAGCAGGTCGAGGATCCGCCGCCGGGTGGGGTCGGCCAGAACTTCGAATACATCGCGTGCCACGGACCTATCATTCCTCTTGAGGAATATGCCTGTCAAGGCATACTCAAAACCGCTCCCGATCCCCGCGGCCGGAGACGCGCGTCGGGGCATGCCCCCGCCCGCGATCCGCCGCTCAGCCGTTCGCGGACCGCGCGGTTTCCACGACCCCGGCCACCCACGCGGAAAAGTCGCGGACCGCGTCGCCCGGAAGGGCCTCCGCCGCGCACCGCGGCCGGTCGAAGCTGCGCAGCGCCGCCCGGACCAGCGGCCGGAACCGTGGTTCCGCGGCCGCGATCGCGCGTCCGGCCGCTCGTTTGGCCGTCCACCGCCCGGTACGGCAGAACACCACCGCCCGGCAACCGTTGAGAACCCGGTTGTCCGCCAGATGACCGGGCCCGGTGGCATGTTCGCGCACCGAATCCGCGATCGCCGCGAGCACGTGCTCCGGCCGGGGCGCCGCGAGCACATTCCGGACGGGCGGCCCGGTGAGCGCCAGACCGCACCGGTGCGCGACCGCGCGATCGAGGACGAACCAGAAATCCGCGGCCCGCCCGGCATCGAAATCCGCGACGGACGGCAGATCCGCGCCGGTGTTCAGATTCAGCAGGTATCCGGCCCGGGGCGAGGGCGTGGCAGCGAAATCCGCGTCGTAAACGACCAGTTCGAGACCGGCCGCGGGGCAGGGAAGTACCGGATGGGTGAGTACCCGGGCCAGCTCGCGGGCCGATTCCCCGGACGCCTCCGGCGACACGATCACCGCGATATCGATATCGCTGCGACCGTGCCGGTAATCGCCCAGCGCCAGCGACCCCACCGCGTACACCCCGACCGTGTACCGGCCGTACACCTCGGTGGTCCGGGCCACGAGCGCACCGAGGTGGTCCCGCACCACCGGCGGTACCGAGCGGTCTCCCGCGACATTCGTTCCCGTCGGTGCCGCGTGCCGTCCGGACGCCGCCCGATGGCCGTCGTATCGGTTCACGGCGCCCAGGCTAATCCGATGGCCGGCGCCGGAACGGCTCCGCGCGCCCTCCCCGACCGGCACGACCCGCATCGCGGGCCACCCCGGCCGGGGAGGGAGCGTGGGGTTCCGGATTCCCACGATGCGGGGAGTCCGGAACACCCGGTACAGGTCTCGAGTGTCGGCACATATGCCTCGACCCCTTTCCTCACTGTCGGACTTTCAGGTGACGATCAGCCGCGGACGCGGGCCAGGAACGCGGTCACGTTCTCCCGCACCTGCCGGATCCGGTCCTCGGAATCGAAATCGTCGCGGTAGGCGCGACCCATCGCCGGGGTCTTCTTCCGCCGGGCGTACAGCGAACAGGCCAGGTCATCGCAGATATAGGTGCCCGTCGAGTTGCCCCGCCGCCCGGCCTCGCCGGCCTTGCGCGCCGTCATCAGGACGACTCCGCCGTTGGCATGAGTGGTGGAACAGATCGTGCACATCTGCGAACGTCGCGGCCCGCCGGTCTCGTAGCGCAGCGCGATACCGGCGAGCCCGTCACCCTCGGGCAGCACCAGATAGGCGCGCCCGGGGAGTCCGGGATCGGACCAGCCCAGGAAATCCAGATCCGCCCAGGGGCGGTCGGCCAGGTCGGCGGGCAGGCTCAGGCGTTTGGCGTCACCCTTCGAACAGTTCACGAACGAGGCTCTGATCTCGGGCTCGGTCAGGGGTTGCACGGGGTGTCTCCTTCCGTGTAATGGACAAACCGCGACAACCTATCGGGTGATCGCCCTCCGGAGCAATCGCATTTCCACGACCCCGGACTCCGGGAAGTGGCACTCGCAC
This sequence comes from Nocardia sp. NPDC003345, assembly GCF_053589395.1. NCBI lineage: Bacteria > Bacillati > Actinomycetota > Actinomycetes > Mycobacteriales > Nocardiaceae > Nocardia > Nocardia sp. NPDC003345. The sequence goes on along the minus strand of NZ_JBSFRU010000003.1, from coordinate 35,175 downwards.
CGGACGCACCGCCCGGGCCGGCCGGCGAATCTCCCACGCCCGCCGTGCCGAACCCCTGCGGGCGGGCCTGCCGATCTTTGGCCGAAAGTATCGATCCAGCTCGCCGTCGGCGTCCTAGAGTGAGGTAGACCACATGAAGAACAGGAGTGCATATGAGCGCGGGACGCCCGGTGTCGGTACTCGTCATCGGCGCCGGATTCGGCGGGATCGGCGTAGCGATCGAACTACGCCGCCACGGGTTCGACGACATCACCATTCTGGAGAAGGCCGCCGACCTGGGCGGCGTGTGGCGGGAGAACACCTATCCCGGTGCGGCCTGTGATGTGCCCTCACCGCTGTACTCGTACTCCTTCGAACAGAAGCCGGACTGGCCGCAGCGGTACTCGGGCCAGGCCGCCATCCACGAATACCTGCGCGGTGTCACCGAACGGCACGGGCTGCTCGACCGGATCGAGTTCGGGGTGGAGGTCACCGACGCCGTCTTCGACGAGCAGTCGGGCCGCTGGACCGTGCACAGCGCCGACGGCGCCGCCCGGGTCGCCGATGTCCTGATCTCCGCGGTCGGCCAGCTGTCGCGGCCGCAGCTCCCGGATATCCCGGGGATCGGGAGCTTCACCGGACCCGCGTTCCACTCGGCGCTGTGGGACCACGACGTGGATCTCACCGGTAAACGGGTCGCGTGCATCGGCACCGGCGCCAGCGCCATCCAGTACGTTCCGGCGATCCAGCCGCAGGTGGCGCAGCTGACCCTGTTCCAGCGCACCGCCGCCTGGGTGTTGCCCAAATTCGATACCGACTACTCCCCCGTCCAGCACAAACTCTTCGCGAAGATCCCGGGCATGCTGCTGCTGGAGCGGCTGGGCTGGTGGCTCACCGCCGAGGTCTCGTCGCTGGGGCTGGTGGAACTGCCGATCATCAGCCGGCTGGTCTCGCGGCTCGCCGCCCGCAACCTCACCAAGAACGTCGAGGACCCCGGACTGCGCGCGAAACTGACCCCCGACTACCCGATCGCCTGTAAACGCACCCTTTTCTCCAGCGACTACTACCCCGCGCTCACCCAGCCGAACGTGGAGGTCACCACCGCGGCCGTCACCGAGATCACCGCGCAGGGCGTCCGCACCGGCGACGGAATTCTGCACGAAGCCGATGTGATCATCTACGGCACCGGATTCAAGGGCACGGAATTCCTGTGGCCCATGCGCATTCGCGGGCGCGGAGGCCGGGAACTGTCCGAGACCTGGACCGACGGCGCGCACGCCTACTACGGGATCACGGTGCCCGAGTTCCCGAATCTGTTCATGGTGTACGGGCCCAACACCAATCTCGGGGTCGGCTCGATCATCTACATGATCGAATCGCAATCACGCTATATCCGCCAGGCGGTACAGCTGCTCGCGAGCAAGCCCGGCCATACCCTCGAGGTCCGCGCCGCGACCGAGCGGGCGTTCAACGACGAACTGCAGAAACGTCTCGACCGCACGCCGTGGAACTTCTGCTCGAGCTGGTACCGCAACGCGGCCGGCAAGATCACCAACAACTGGCCCGGCACCGTTACCAGCTACCGGCGCCGGGTCCGCAACCTCGACCCGGACGACTACACCCTCACCCCCGCCGCCTGATCCGCCGCGACGATCCTCACATGTGCGGCTCGTCTCTGGGCTCGGCGGCACCTGCCTGCCAGGCTGGTGCCGAACCCGGAGGAGGTACCGGCAGTGCGGGAATCGACTGTATGGGCGCCGGATGTCTTCGACACGGCGGCGCGGCGGCGCGGTTTCACCCTCGATGATCCACAACGCGCCGCCGCGACCCGGCTCTCCCGTCTCGGTACCGAAATATCGCGGCGCCGGGTCTTTTCCCGGGCGGCGCCGCGCGGTGTCTACCTCTGGGGACCGGTGGGCCGCGGTAAGAGCTGGCTCGCCGATACCTTCTACGATGCCGCTCCCGGCCGCAAACACCGGGTGCACTTCCACGAGTTCTTCCGGGAGTTCCACGCCCGCTACGCGATTCATCGCGGTACCGGAGACGCGTGCGACCGGGCGGTGCGGGATCTGCTCGGCGACTACCGGCTGGTGTGTTTCGACGAATTCCATGTGCACGACCCGGGCGATGCCACCATCATCGGCCGGGTGCTGAGTTCACTGTTCGCGCAGCGGATCACGCTGGTCGCCACTTCGAACTATCCGCCGTCGGGCCTGCTGCCCAATCCGCTTTTCCACCATCTGATCGAACCCGTCGCGGCCGCGCTGGAACGAGGTCTCGATATCGTGCCCGTCGCCGGCCCGCACGACTACCGCCGCACCCACCACGATGCGACGGCCGGTTTCCGGGCCGGCCGCTACCTGTGGCCCGGTACCGGCGAACGGATGGCCGCCGCCGGTCTGCGTCCCCCGCTGCCGTCCGAACGGCGACCCCTGACGGTCGGCACCCACACCGTCCTCGCACGTGCCGTTCGCGGCGAGTCGGTCTGGTTCGATTTCGCCGAACTCTGCGACCGGCCGCACTCCACCATCGACTACCTGGCCCTGGCCGATCGTTTCCGCCACTGGACGGTCGCGGCGATCCCGGTGCTGTCCGCCGGTGGCCGCGATGCCGCCCAGCGTTTCGCCAACCTGGTCGACGTCCTCTGCGATCGCGATATCACCACCGACCTCATCGCGTCGGCGCCGCTCAGCGAATGTCTCACCGGCGACGGCCTGCCCCCGGATATCCACCGCACCGCCAGCCGGCTGGCGCTGCTCCGGGGCGTCTCCGCCGCCGCGGCGGATCAGTAGTCCGGGAAGAACCAGAGATCCTGTTCGGCGGTGACCCGCACGAACGCCGCGAACGCCCGCACCCGCTCCAGCGCGTGCCCGTCATCGCTGTCGTGGCCGAACAACGGGATCTGCGCGTCTCCGGACTCCGCGCGCTCGAACCATTCCTCCATACGTTCCAGCAGCACTCGCACGTCGTCCGGGTCCAACAGCTCGTAGAGGCTCAGCCGGAACTCGTCGGACACCCATTTCTCGTACACCTGCCCCCGGAAACCGGTGGGGTCGCCGTCCGACGGCCAGAAGAGGCCGCCCGCGGAGAAATCCCGCGGCAGATCGTGGAAGGGGGTGAGATCGGCCGGATGCAACCATCCGAACTCCCCCCGCTCCTCTTCCGGTGTGGCCTGCAACTGCTGAAAGGCCGCCATATCGGTCACCCGCCCCTGACTGGGCCGGACCGCATACACGTCGAGTCCCATGCGTCAGAGCCTAGAGCCTGCGTGGCGCGGGCGCGTCCGCAAACGGCGGACTCCCGCCCGGCCGGCCGCCATGTACTCCGTCATTGTCCGAGCGCGGCGCCGGCCGGGCCGAGATCGAGGAACACCGTTTCGCCGTTCGCGTCGTCGAGGCCGTCGTTATCGGTGACCACGAACAGTTTCCCGTCACCGCCCACGGTGAGCCCCTCGACCTTCTCCTGCACGAAACCGCCGGTGGCCCGCAGATCCGGCAGCAGATCGCGCACCTGCTGCTTCGGCAGTACCCGCGGCGGTGTACCGGCCCCGGTCACACCGGCCGTCGTTGGGATATCCACCCGGTAGATCGCTTTAAGAGCCGCATCCGGACCGTTGAGTTTGTCCCGTTCGACGAGCAGCAATCCGCCCTCGTACACGGTGATCTCGGACAGCCCGATCCAGTCGCCCTTCGCGGCGGTCTTCTCCAGCCGGTAGCCGAACCATTCCCAGCGGCCGTCGGCCGGGGTGTAGCGGCCGATCCGGGCCACGCCCTTCGGGTCGCCCTCGAGTTCCCGCTGCAGTACCACCCAGATCGCGTCCCCGTCGACCGCGACGCCTTCGAGTCCCTGCCCACCCAGCCCGGCCGCGATATCGGCCGGTAGTGCCACCCGCCGTTCGATCGCGCCGTCGGCCGCGACGGTGACCAGTTCGTTGCCGGGCCCCTCTTTCCCTTCGACCGCCAGCACGAACCCACCGTCGGGCCGGGCCGACAACCCTTCGATATCCAAGGTGACCGGAGCGCCGTTCTCGGTGATCGCGAGTTCCCGGTCGATGACCGCGGGCGAGTTCCGCACGTCCACTCCGAGGATCCGCGCCGGACCGTAGGCGATATCGGTGGCGGTGTAGAGCCGGTCCGCGGCGGCCGGATCGGCGGACAGCGCACCGAGCGCACCCCACCCGATCGGCGTGCCGCCGACCTCGGCGGCGACGATGGACGGGAAGCCCGGTGCGCCACCGCCCGCGGCGAACGCGTCGCCGAATCCGTAGATATTCACCGCGGCGCGCACCCGGGACTCGGCGTCATCGGTTTCCGACGCGATCACCAGCAGATCGCGTTGCGGCACGGGCACGATCCCCTCCGGCCCCGGAGTGGTCGGCAGGATCTGGACGAACTCCGGCGCGGTCACATCGGCGAGATCGTAGACCGCGACGAAATTACTGCGTTCCGATGCGACCAGCGCCACCGGCCGGCCCCCGATCTCGGTGATCGCGAGCCCCTCCGGCTCCGGGCCCTTCGCCTCGGCGCGTCCTTCGTTGTGCAGCCCGGTCCGCACCGCGAGCCGCTCGAACGAGTTACCGGCGTCCCAGACGACCGCACCGGTCGCGGCATCGAAGATCGACCAGCCGCGGGTACCGCCCCGCCAATCGCCTTCGTTGGCGGTGGCCAGGTGATCGTCGCCGATCCAGCCGATGGCATCGGGTTCGCGGGGTGTCTCCGGTATCGAGCCGGTCTGTTCGAGCGCGCCGTCCTCGGCGGTATCGATACCGGTGACCGCGACCGATCCGGCGTCGAAGACAGAGGTGACTGTGGCGGTGGCACCGTCGATCACGGCGATCCCGTTGTTCTCCTGCAGGGTCACCGCGACCTGACCGCGCGAGTTGATGCTCACATACTCGGGCTCGAGGTCCTCGGGAGTGTCCAGGCCCGCGGCCCGGGCCGCCGCCACATCGAATTCGACCTTGCGGGCCGTCCAGCCGTCCGGCACCCCCGCCAGGCCGATGAGCTGGACGAACCCGGCGGGCGGCTGCGGCAGATCGCCCGCTTCGCCGCCCTCCGGCGCGAATTCCTCGTCGCGCTGATTCTCCATCGCGATCGCGGCGAAGGAGCCGTCCGGGCTCACGGCGATCGAATCCGGCTGTCCGCCGAGATCGATACTGCGCACGCGGGCGCGGTCGGCGACGCGCACGATATCGAGGCGGCCCGAGGGTTTCGCGAAATCACCACCGGTGGTGTCGACCACCACCAGCACATACCCCCCGTACGCCACCACCGAGGTCGGCTGATCGTCGGCGTGCCCGAGTTCCTTCAGTGACAGCGTGCCCAGACCGGCGGGTTTCGCCGGGTCCCGGATGTCCAGGAAGCCGATGCGTTTGGCGGCGGCGTCGGTGTAGATGACGGTGTTGCCGTCCGGGGTGACGGTCGAGATCTCCGCCACCGTCTCGGTTTCGGGCGACTCCCCGGCCGGCCGGTTCAGGTACACCGGATAGGTCGCGGCCCGGTGGTAGCTCTGGGCGTCCGGCAGTTTCCACTCGATGGCGGAGCCGGCCATATCGTCGCCGTCATCGGAGCAACCCGCCGCGAGCAGGGCCACGGCTGCGGCCACCGCCAGCACTCGACTCGTCTTCGCCGTCGTCATAGGTCCTCGTATTCCGCTCCACCGGTTGGTCGAGTGAGCTTGACGCCGTCAGGTGAGCTGCCGGGGGTGGTTCGGTGAAGCGGGGGATACGGACAAGCGTCCAACAACAGCGCCCACCCGCCGGGAACCGTCCGCCCATCCGGCGCGCCGGCACGTAGTGTCGGAACCATCCGCCACCGAGCCGGCCCCCAGGAGAACCGAATGTCGATCCGTAGCCTCAATCACGCGGTGCTGTTCGTCTCCGATGTCGAGCGCAGCGTCGGCTTCTACATCCGGGTACTGGGCTTCGAGCGCCTTGCCGCCGATTTCCCGGGCGCCGCCTTCCTGCGCGGCACCGCCTCCGCGAACGACCACGACCTCGGGCTGTTCCAGGCGCGCGGCGAACGCGCCCCCGACGGCTCGGTCGGCCTCTACCACCTGGCCTGGGAGGTGGAAACCCTCACCGCCCTCGCCGAGGCCCGGACCCGGCTCGCCGAAGCGGACGCGCTGACCGGCGCGGCGAACCACGCCGCCACCAAGGCCCTCTACGGGCGCGATCCCGACGGTATCGAATTCGAGGTCACCTGGCTGGTCCCCGACCACCTGGTCGCCGCCGAACTCGGCCCGGACGTCCCACCGACCCGGCCGCTGGACCTGGACGCCGAAATCGCCCGCTACGGCGCCCACACCCCCGGCGGCCCCCGCACCGACCGCCACCTCTTCGCCCGTCACGGCATCCGGCCCTGAGCCGCCGCCGGCGGCAGCCGGATCTCGATCGGTCACCTCGCAGCAGCGCTTCGCCCCGATCCGCTCGCGGCCCGGTACCCGAGGTCGCCCATCCGTCAACTATGCAACACTGGCGGAAAACGTCTCATTTATAGAAGACTGGCCTCGTTGGACGGACCGCGGCACGCGGTGGCAGGACCCGAGGAGATGACGTATCGATGCCCCCCGACGAGAACGACGACACGACCTCCCGGCCCACTCCCGCCGGTATCGATATCGAGGGCGTCACCACCTGGTTCACCCAGCATGTTCCCGCGGTGACGCCGCCGCTGGATTTCGGCCTGATCACCGGCGGCCGGTCCAATCTCACCTATCGCGTCCACGACGGCTCCGGCGGCCGCTGGGTACTGCGCCGCCCGCCCACCGGGCACGTGCTGGCCTCCGCGCACGATGTCGTCCGGGAATTCCGGATCCTGGATCTGCTCGCCGGCAGCCCGGTCCCGGTACCGCCGGTCCTCGGCTGCTGCACCGACCACGCCGTGACCGGAGCGGATTTCTATGTCATGGAGCATGTGGACGGTGTCGTCCCCGACGACGCCGAATCCGCCGCCGGGATCCCGCGCGCGAGCCGCGCCGCCGCGTCCCGCAATATCGTCGACACCCTCGCGGCCATCCATGCCGTGGATACGACCACCGGCCCGCTGGCCGAACTCCGTAAACCCGGCAGCTATCTGGAACGTCAGCTGCGCCGCTGGCAGCGCCAGCTCACCTCCGGCGGCGTCGGGCCGGGCCCGCTGTGGGAGGTCCACGAACTGCTCACCCGGAGCATGCCCGCCGAACGGTGGAGCGGGATCGCCCACGGCGACTTCCGGCCGGGCAATCTCCTGATCGGGACCGACGGTACGGTCCGCGCCGTACTGGACTGGGAGCTGTGGACCGTCGGCGATGTGATGGCCGATATCGGCTGGCTCGCCGCGTCCTGGTCCTCGGCGGAGGTGTTCGGGTGGGCCCCCGAACCCGCCGAGGGATATCTGGACCTCGATGCCGTGCTCTCCCGCTATGCCGACGCCACCGGTCGCGCTCTCGACGATCTGCCCTACTACCAGGCCTTCGCGCTGTGGCGGCTGGCCGCCATCGCGGAAGGTGTGGCGGCGCGTTTCCGCGCCGGGGTGATGGGCGAACAGGATGTCGACGTCGAGGAACTCTCCCGGCGCCCGGCACGCCTCGCCGAGGCTGCCCGCGAGATCCTGGCGAAGGGCGGCACGGCCGGTTAGGGCGGGCCCGCCGGTGTCGCCGGGCGGGCCCGGCGCCGGTACAGCAGGTGTCCACAGACCGCCGCGATCCAGCAGACCCCCACCGCCACGGCCAGCCCGGCGGGGTAGTTCCGGTCCAGCAGGCTCGGGTTCCCGGTGGCCGGTGACGCCAGCATCGGCAACGCGACCAGCAGCAGCGCGACGGTGCAGACCGCGCCGCAGGTGAGGACGCCCCACCGGGTGGCGGGGACCAGCCGTCCGACCCCGTAGCCCGCGGCCGCGCACAGCGGTGCGAACACCGCGTCGTGCGCGAGGATCGCGACCACGGACCACAGGGCGATCTCCCGGACGACCTCCGGGCCCAGATCCGCCAGCAGTGTGACGCCGTATCCGCCGAGGGCCAGGCCGGCGAGCAGCAACAGGATCCGCAGTGTTGTCATCACAGAACCTCGATCCGGGACAGCCATTTCGTCTGTAGTACACCGGGGCGGTTGGGGGCGATCAGACGGCAGGGGTAACCGTGGTCGAGATCGAGTGTCTCCCCGTTGACGGTGAGCGCCACCAGGGTGCGGTCGTCCACAACGTGCGGGTGTGGCAGCCGCGAGACCCGGTACGGTCCGGCCGGTTCCAGCGATTCGAAACGGACGTCACCGGGCGGCGCCTCGCCTACCACCGCGAGAAGGTCGCGGAGGCGGATCCCGGTCCAGTCGGCGGTGGCGCTCCAGCCCTCGACACAGGCGACGGGAAGCCGGACGGCGGTCTGCGGGAGCGCGCCGAGTTCGGCGCGGGTGAACTCCCGGCGCCGGCCGCCGACGACCACCGTCAAGCGGTAGGCGGGGTCGCGGGCCGGTTGTTCGATACCGGCGCGGGCCGCGGTCCGATTGACCGGAAGTCCCTGCGGACCCTGCCCGCTGCGCGGTGCCAGCACCGCGAGCGGCCGGAGGAACCCGGCCGACTGGCCGGCGACGGAGAGGACCGCCGCGACGGCCGCGACCCCGGCGCCGGCCAGAGCCGCGCGGCGTGACAGGGCCGTCGCGGAATCCGGCGGCGGGGCCGGGCGTGCGCGCAGGGCGGCGCGGATCACGGGAAGTTTCACGGCGAGATGAACGGCCAGCGCCCCCAGCGCGATGTAGGCCATCGCGTAATGGGCCGACGGGAAATAGAAATCCCACCAGTAGAACTGCGCGATATTGGACAGACCGGTGGCGAGCTGGAACAGGATCGACCCCACCAGTACGGCGATCGACAGCCGTTCGAGAGCCCGGCGCGGCCCGCCCAGGATCGGGCGCGCGAACAGTCGCGGGTAGACAGCCCACAACTTGACCAGCACCAGCGGGATCGCGGCGATACCGGACAGCACGTGGACGCCCTGGGTGACCCGGTACACCCACACCGGGTTCGCGGGCCACCGGAACCATTCGGGTGGATGCTGGATCAGATGGCTGAGCAGTCCGGTGAGAAAACAGACGGCGATCGCGGCGCCCAGCCACCGGCCGACCCGCGCGGCGACCTCCGGTCCTCGGCCGCTCACCGCGGGCACCGCCCGCGCGGGCGGTGGCACACCCTCCCGCCGCGGGCGGCCGGGCGGCCGGTGGGTCTCGTTCCGATCCGAGGTCATGGTCGTCACGCTATGCGCGGACCACCGAACCCGATGGCCGACACGAGGTCACGTCACCGAATGGTCATTCCTGTGCATCGGTGGGCCGTGTGCTCACCCGCATCGGGGAAGTCAGGCGTCGCGGCGACCGCCGCGCGGCACATCCCGGAACGGAATATTGTGATCGGAGCGCGCCTCCCGCGGCATCCCGAGCACGCGTTCACTGATGACATTGCGCGCCATCTCCGTGGTTCCGCCACCGATACAGCTCACCTGCCGCATCAGGAACGTATCGCCGATATCGCCCAGTTCCTCGGTCCACACCGCGCCGCCGGAGTTCGCGATCTCGAATTCGATGGTGGCCCGGCGTGATTCGGCGAGGCCACGGAACAGGCGGCCGATGGCGGCCGAATGATCGGATATCGTCCCCGAGACCATCCCGGCACCGAGCCGCCGCTGTAATTCGGTGCCGACGATATCGAGCATCTCCGATTCGCCGATGAGGTCGCGGACCGCCGGATCGTCCAGGGTGCCCGCGTGCCGGGCGATCTCCACCGGGGTGCGATCGGAGATGGCGGGTTTCTCGGGCACGGTGGTGTACGGCGACTCCGAAAGCAGGCGTTCATGGAACATCCAGCGGGTCCCGACCGTCCAGCCGTCGTCCACCGCGCCGATCCGGTCGGTATCGGGCACCCGCACATCGGTGAGGAATTCCTGGCAGAAGTCCTGGGCGCCGTTGAGCATCTCGATCTGGTGCACCGCGATACCCGGCTGCTGGATCGGCAGCATGAACACGGTGAGACCGCGATGTTTGGGGACATCCCAGTTGGTGCGGGCCAGGCACAGCGCCCAATCCGAATACCAGGCACCGGTGGTCCAGATCTTGGCGCCGTTGAGCACCCAGTCGTCGCCGTCGCGGACCGCGGTGGTCACCGCGCCCGCCACATCGGAGCCGCCGCTGGGTTCGGAGAGGAACTGCATCCAGATCTCCTCACCGCGCAGTATCGCCGGGAGATGGCGGCGCTTCTGCTCCTCGGTGCCGAAATCGAGCAGCACCGCCGCGCATGGCGACATCGTGGGCACCTGGCAGCGGGACGGATACTCGTAACCGGCGAGCTCTTCGGTGAACGCGCGCTGGTGGGCGACGGTGAGCCCCTGGCCACCGTATTCGGCCGGGACGGCGATACCGGCGAATCCGGCGTCGTGGAACCTGCGCTGGAGTCGCCGGTCGTAGGCGACGGCCGCCAGTTCGTCGGCGCGGGCCGTTTTCCGCAGCCCGGAGACGGCTTCGGCGCGATAGGGACCGAGTTCGGCCCGGATCCAGGCGCGGGCCCGCAGCCGGAAATCCGCTACGGTTTCGGTGGTCATACCGTCGGCTCCTGTTCGATGCGAAGGTCGGCGAGGCGGCGACGGTGCTCGGCCGGTGTCCCGTACAGCATGCGGTTGACGGTGGCGCGGCGCAGGAACAGATGCAGATCGTGTTCGAAGGTCAGGCCGATCCCGCCGTGCAGTTGCACGCAGTCCTGGAGCAGTTCCGGGCCGTGGTGGCCGAGGAACGCCTGCGCGGCGCCGGTCAGCGCGGCCGCGGCCGGACTGCCCGCGTCGACCGCGGCGGCGGCGCTGTCGGCGATGGCGTGCCCCGCTTCCAGCCACGATTTCAGATCCGCGATCCGGTGTTTCAGCGCCTGATACGACGCGAGTGGCCGCCCGAACGAATAGCGGTCGGAGACCCAGTCGAGCGCCATCTCGAATCCCGTCTGCACGGCCCCGGTGGTTTCCGCGCACTGCACGGCCACCGCGAGTTCCTGCTGGCGCTCGATCTGCCGCTGCGCCGTGCCGAGTTCCCCCACCAGCGCGGTGCGGGGCACCCGGACACCGTCGAAGGTGACCGCCGAGAACCGGCGGGTGATATCGGGCGAGCGCAGCGGGGTCAGCGACACCCCTTCGGTGCCCGCGGGAACCAGGACCTGGGTCAGCCGGCCTTCGCACCGTCCCGTGACCAGGAGGTAGCGGGCCGCCCCGGCCGATTCCACCGGTTGTTTGACGCCGTCCAGCAGCAGATCCGCGCCGTCGGTGCGGATCTGCAGTCCGACCGCGCCGAGCGCGTGCCGCGGCGCGGGTTCGGCATGGCACCAGGTGGCGACGGCGGCACCGGACACCAGCTCGGCGAGCACCTCCGGATGCCCACCGGTGGCGTACAGGGCGGCCGCCACGATATTCGCCGGGGCCAGCGGCCCGGGCGCGGCATGGCGGCCGAACTCGTAGGCGACGAGCGTGAGGTCCACGACCGGCCGCCCGCTGATCGAATCCTCGCCCGCCAGCAACGCGGTCCAGCCGAGTTCGGCGCCGCGGCTCCAGTACTGCGCCTCGAACCCGTGCTCGTCGTAGCGGAGTTCGCGCAACTGGGCGGCCGGCGCCCGAGCGCTCAGGAACTTCGCCGTGGTGGAACGGAAGAACTCCTGTTCAGGCGTGATATCGAACAGCATGTGGTCCTCCGATGGGCCTCGTCCTCGGCCGCTGTGCGGCGGCGAACACCGCGACGGCACGAAGCCGACGAATCGGCGCAGCCTCCGATGGCGCTCCCCTAATTCGAATACCGCACGGTATGCCGTTTCCGCAATAGCGGGCGGCAACGGCGCAGGTGGGCAAGGGGATTCGTTCGCGCGCCGGTGGTGACGGATATCGTGTCCCCAACACCGGCGACAGGGAGGGGTGGTCGCGATGCTCGTCATCGCCGACAAGCTCAGATCGGGCGCGGAAAAACGGGTGGCCGGATGGCTGCGGCGCTGGGAGGGGGACTACCGGGTTCCCGGCGTCGCGATCATGAACTGCTACCTGGCCGGGCAGGAAGTCGATCTGGTGGTGGTCACGCCGTATTCCACGGTGGTGGGTGAGATCAAGGGCGTCGATCCGCGCGTCACCGGCGGTGTGCTGCAGTGCACCACCAACAGCCCGTGGCGGGTACCGGAATTCGAAGGCGATCCGGTGGGAACACGCGACGACGATACGACGCCCTACGACCAGGTCCGCGACGGTGTGTTCAAACTCAAGGCGGCGGCCGGGCAGCTCGACGGCGGCGGGTTCGTCAAGGGGCTCGTGGTGGTGGTGCCGCCGCGCGGGACGACGCTGCGGCTGGAGAAGAAATCCACCCCGCCGCAGGGCTGCGATGTGCTGTTGTGCGGCACCCAGAATCCACTGCGCGCCTGGTTCCATCGCGCCCATCACCGCAGTGCCGTGGTGTGGACCGCGGAGCAGGCGTACGCGCTGGTGGACGCCTTGGAGTACGGCGGCCGGACCACGGTCGCCGCGCTCGCCGACGAAGGCTTCCCGTTGGAATCGGCCCTCCCCGCGCCCTCGGCGGCGCCCGGCGCGCCGGCGCCCGCGCCCTCGGTGCCGGAGCCCGAAACCGGGGCGCCCGCGGTCCGCGCACCCGCGGCCGGCGCGGCACCGGCACGATCCGCCGCCCCCGCGTCCCGCGCTCCCACACCGAACCCGATCTCGGTACCCCAGACGCTCGTGCCGATTCCGAACACCGCGCCCACTCCGCCCGCCCCCGCGCACACTCCGGAACCCCCGGGCCCGCCGCCACCGGACCGCGCCCCGCACCGTCCGGACGCCGCCGCACCCGTGCGCCCGCTTCGCGGCACCTCCCGCGCCCCCGCTCCGGACGCTGCGGGCCCCTCGGATCCCGTGTCCCCCGTGCCCGCCTCGCCCCGGGATTCCGCCCCGGCTGCGCCACCGGGAGCGACCGGCGATTCCACCGGCGCGCCCCACGGGACCGATCCCGGGCCGGACACACCGGACCGTCCCACGCCGGGCACCACCGCGGAATCCCCCGAGCCGCACTCCGCCGACCGCCGGCGCGCCCACTACCAGACCGCGGCCGCCTTCGCGGTGATCGCCGTCCTCGGCGCCGGATTGTGGCTGCTCGGCCGGTCCGCCGGCGGGGACAGCGCACCCGGGGAGACGAATCCGCCGCCGCAGATCAGCTCCGTCGCCGAACAGCCGGCCGCGCCACCACCCGCCGTCCCGCCGCGGGCACCGGCGCCCGCCCCGCCCCCGGCCCGGGCCTGCTTCCCATTCCAGCCCAACTGCTGACGGTTGCGCGGCCTGCCCGCGCGTGGTGCCGCCGATGAGCGTTAGGCGACGACAGGGCCGTGACTATCCCGGGCTGTCGGCGTCGCCCGAGCAGCCGGCGGACGCGTAGGGGCCGGTGGAGGTCTGTTCGGAGAGCACCCGCCCCGCGACCAGGATGCGGCAGGTGATGTCACCGCCGTGCGCGCTGTTCGTGGCGGTCAGCGAGACGATCTTGCCGAGGTCGAGCACGGGTACGTCCTTGGTCCACGGCACGGCGGCCGCGATCTCCCGCGCCATGCCGAGGTCGTGGCCCAGATAGCTGATGGAAACTCCGCTGCCCGTTCCCTCGACCCGATAGGTCACCGTCAGCGCCGGCGCCGCGTCCCGGACGACCAGGTGCCGCAGGCCCTGTACCGCCGGACCGGCGCCCGCCAGGACACCGAACAGCAGCACGGCGGCGCCGGCGGCCCAGGGCCATCTCGGTCTCTTCGGCGGCCGCCCCGGCGATTCGTCCCCGGCGGACCGGCCCGGATGCTCTCGCGGTCCGCGGTGCGCGATCTGGTCGCCGGGAGGGTGGGTCAAGGTGACTCCTCGGGTCGAAGACATGACTCATCGCATCACTGGAGGTAGATCACAACTCGGCCAATTGATGTTACACAGCTATTTTTGCTGTTCAGGAGGCTACAGCCCGGAGCGGGATACGGCTACCCGTAGCGCACGACTCCCCCGGGCCCGCTCTCGAGTCACTGCCGTGACCCCAATCGGAATCCCGCGATCCGTAGACCCCCGCGGTCCCGAGTGGGAAGCTCGAAGCAGACCGCGTTGCACAGGTTCCGCGTCCATCCGCGTACCCGGAGTCCGCCCATGGACGGGCAACCCCGTACCCCTTGCGACAGGCCGAGGACGGTGAGTCACGGTGGAGAAGGCGAATGGCGCCCGGCGCCCGGCGGACATCCGGAACGTGGTGTTCGTCGGCGGCAGCGGGGCCGGTAAAACCACTCTCGTGGACACCCTCGCGCTGGCCACCGGAGCGGTGAACCGGGTGGGCCGGGTCGAGGACGGGACATCGCTGTCGGACTACGACGAGATCGAGCGGCGGCGGCACCGGTCCGTGCAACTGTCGGTGGTGCCGGTGCACTGGGGCGGGGTGAAGGTCAACCTGATCGACACTCCCGGATACGCGGATTTCCTGGGCGAGGTGCGGGCCGGGTTGCGGGCGGCGGATGCCGCGTTGTTCGTGGTGTCGGCGGCCGAGGGGATCGAGGGGGTTGGCGGGGTGTCGCGGGCACTCTGGGAGGAATGCGCGAGCGCCGGGATGCCACGGGCCATCGTGCTCACCCACCTGGATACCGCCCGGGCCGGGTTCGACGAGATGACCCGGACCTGCCAGGAGTTGCTGGGCGGCGGCGGGTCCGAGAACGTCCTCCCGTTGCATCTGCCGGTGTACGGGCCCGCGAGCGCCGACGGGCACCGCCCGGCGACCGGGCTGATCGAACTGCTCGAACAGCGCACCGCCGACTATTCGACCGGCGAGCGGATATGGGCGGATACCGCCCCGGGCGACGACACGCTCTTCGACCGGGCACGGGAGCGGCTCATCGAGGGCATCATCGCCGAGAGCGAAGACGAAACCCTGATGGACCGGTACCTGAGCGGGGAACCCGTCGAACTCGCCACCCTGGTCGCGGATCTCGAGCGGGCGGTGGCACGCGGCAGCTTCCATCCGGTGCTCTTCGCGGCGCCGGCCACCGGTTCCGGCCGCCAGGGCCTGGGCACCGTCGAACTCCTGGAGCTCGTCACCGCGGGCTTCCCCACCCCGGCCGAACACGAGGTGGCGGCCGTACGCCCGGGTAACGGGCAGCGGCCTTCGGTCTTGCGGTGCGACCCGGCGGCGGAACTGGCCGCCGAGGTGATTCGCACCTCCGCGGACCCCTACGTCGGCCGGGTATCGCTGGTCCGGGTGTTCTCCGGGACCCTGCACGCCGACGATACGGTCCATATCAGCGGCCCCGGCCGGGATTCCGGTGACGAACGCGTCGGCGGTATCACCGCGCCGTTCGGCCGGGAACAGCGGCCGTTGAACGAGGCGGTGGCCGGTGATATCGCCAACGTCACCAAACTCGGCCACGCCGAAACCGGGGACACGCTCTCCGGCACCGGGTCGCCGCTGCTGATCGAGCCGTGGCGGGTACCGGAACCGCTGCTGCCCACCGCGGTCCGCGCCCGCACCAAGGCCGATGAGGACAAACTGCCGCAGGGCCTGGCGCGCCTGGTGGCCGAGGACCGCGCACTGCGGGTGGAGAACAACGACCACACCGGACAGCTGGTGCTGTGGAGTCTCGGTGAGGCACAGCGCGACGTCGCACTGGAGCGGCTGCGCGACCGGTTCGGCGTCGATGTGGAACTACAGCGGTGCCGGGTCGCGTTGCGGGAGACGTTCGCGAGCCGGGCCGCCGGGCGGGGCCGTCATGTGAAACAGTCCGGCGGGCACGGCCAGTACGCGGTCTGCGAGATCGAGGTGGAACCGCTGCCGGAGGGATCGGGAATCGAGTTCGTGGACAAGGTCGTGGGTGGCGCGGTGCCGCGCCAGTTCGTCACCTCGGTGGAGAAGGGGGTCCGGGCGCAGGCCGCGCGCGGAGTGGCGACGGGAAATCCGCTGGTGGACGTGCGCGTCACGCTTCTCGACGGGAAAGCCCACTCGGTGGACTCCTCCGACGCCGCCTTCCAGACCGCGGGCGCGCTCGCATTGCGCGATGCCGCCTCGGGCGCCCGGATCGACCTGCTGGAACCGATCGCCCGGGTCCGGGTGCGGGCACCGGACGAACACCTGGGCGCGGTGCTGACCGATCTCTCCGCGCATCGGGCCCGCATCCTGGGCACCGAACCCGCCGAGACGGGCCGCAGCGCGATCCACGCGGAGGTACCGGAGTCCGAGCTCACCCGCTACACCGTGGAACTGCGCGCGCTGACCCACGGCGTCGCCCGGTTCACCCGCGCCTACCTCCGGCACGACCGCATGCCCGCGCATCTGGCCGAGCAGGTTCGCCGGGAGACCGCGGCCGCGGCGGGCTGATCCGGGCCGTCCGGATCCGGCGCGTGCTCCGAAGCACGGCGTCACCGGACGGACCCGTGGTCACAGTCGCCGCCCGAGCGATTCGACCTTGCGTTCCAGTACCGCCCGCTCCCGGTCGTTACCGCAGCGGGCCACCGCCTCGGTCAATTCCGCACGGGCCTCGGTATCGCGGCCGAGCCGCGACAGCAGTTCCCCCCGCACGCTCGGCAGCAGATGGGAATTCGCGAGCGCGCCGGTGGCCGCCAGTTCGTCGACGAGCACCAGCGCCGCGCCCGGCCCCTGCGCCATGGCGACCGCGACGGCCCGGTTGAGCTCCACCACCGGCGACGGGGCCAGCCGCCCCAGGGCCTCGTAGAGGATCACGATCCGCGCCCAGTCGGTCTCGGCCACCGAGGGTGCCACGGCATGACATTCGGCGATCGCCGCCTGCAGCCCGTAGATTCCCAGCCCCCGCCGGGCCCGCTCCGCCCGGGCGAGGGCGGCGCGACCCCGGGCGATCGCGGCCCGATCCCAGCGCCGCCGGTCCTGGTTCTCCAGCAGGATCGGCTCGCCGTCGGCACCGGTGCGGGCCGGGAACCGGGCCGCGGTCAGCTCCAGCAGCGCCAGCAGGCTGTGTGCCTCCGGTTCGTCGGGCACCAGCCGGGCCAGGACCCGGGCCAGCCGCTGGGCCTCGGCGGCCAGGTCGAAACGGATGAGATCGGTTCCGGAACTGGCCGACGACCCCTCGGTGAAGATCACGTAGACCACCCGCAGCACCGAGACCAGCCGGTCGGCGCGATCGGCCACCGGCGGGATCTCGAACGGAACCCGGGCCGCGGCCAGGGTTTTCTTCGCGCGGGTGATCCGGGCCTGCACCGTGGCGGTCGGCACCAGGAACGCCCGGGCGATCTCATCGCTGGTCAGACCGCCGATCACCCGCAGTGTGAGGGCCACCCGCGCTTCGGGTGCCAGCACCGGATGGCAGGACAGGAACATCAGGGCGAGGACGTCGTCGTCGATACGGTCCGGATCCCACAGGACCTCCTCGTCCGCACCGGCGGGTGCGCCGCCCGCGGCTATGCCGCCTTCGCCCAGTTCCCGGGCGAAGGCGGCATAGCGGTCGTCGAGGGCGGCGCGGCGCCGGAAGCCGTCGATGGCGCGCCGCCGGCCGACGGTGAGCAGCCAGCCGGCCGGATTTCGCGGTACCCCCTCGCGCGGCCAGGTCACCAGCGCCTCGGCCAGTGCCTCCTGGGCCAGGTCCTCGGCGAGGGGGAAATCGCCGGTGTAGCGGGCGAGGGCGCCGACGATACGCGCCGATTCGATCCGCCACACCGCGGCCACGGCCTCACGGCCTTCGTAGTGTGCCACCGCCGGCGATCAGAGCTGGCCGGTGGCCTCGCGCCACGCCCGCTCCTTCTGGATCCAGACGTTGTCCTGCGGGAATTCGTCGATCACCGGGACCCGGCGGATCTCGGTTTTGAAGCCGGGGCCGGTCACCGGCATCCGCTTGGCCCATTCGACCGCCTCCTCCTTGGAGGCGACATTGAGGATGTAGAACCCGTTGAACAGTTCCTTGGTCTCGCCGTAGGGGCCGTCGGTGACCACCGGGTCCGCCGAGGAGTAATCGACGACCACACCTTCGGCGGCGTCCTCGAGGCCCTCGGCGGCGAGCAGTACGCCGGCCCGGATCAGTTCGTCGTTGAACTTACCCACGGTTGCCAGCATTTCGTCGAAATCGATCTCGCCCATCTGCGCGAAAGCTTCATCGGTCGCGCGCATGATCAGCATGTATTTCATCGTGTCTCCTCGTTTCGGCGGGGTCCGGGTGACCCTTTCACCCATAGGTCGAACAGGCCGCCCGCCGGATCGACAGCTCCGCGAAAAAATCCTCGCGGAAATTCCGACGCGGCCCGGCCGCGGCTCCATTCTGGGAGAAACACCAGGACAGTGGCATAATTTACGGTCTGAACAAGGGAATCGAAGTGTGGCGTATGAGGGCGTCGCCGGCGATCAGTTCTCAGGGTCCGGTGTGGCCCCTCCCATCCTGAAGGGAGCTGTTATGACCACCCAGCCCGCCGCGCCCGGCGCCGGCAGATCCACCGTCCCCGGCGCCACCACCGGCGCCCACGCGGCCCCCGCCGACGATACGACCAAACAGGCCGTGGCGACCGGCGCCTCCATCGCGGCGGCCGCCCTGCTGCTCACGGCCGGCATCATCACCCTTTTCCAGGGGATCGCCGCCCTGGCCGAGGACGAGGTCTTCGTCGCCGGACCCGAATATGTCTACGAACTCGACCTCACCAGCTGGGGCTGGGTTCATATCGTGTTCGGCATCCTGCTGATCCTCACCTCGCTGGCCCTGATGACCGGTGCCACCTGGGCGAAGATCGTCGCCATCGGCCTGGCCTGCCTGTCGATCGTCGCCAATTTCCTGTGGCTGCCGCATTACCCGCTGTGGTCGATCCTGATCATCGCGCTCGATGTGGTGATCATCTGGGCGCTGGCGACCTGGGATCCCGCCCGGAGCTGATCCGCGCGGCGTAACGCGGCGCCGGCACGGGAACGGGATCGTTTCGCGACCGTGTCGGCGCGCACCGGGTGATCCGCCGGATGCGACCATGAGCCGATGACGCTGGCGGCGGCCCCCGTGGACACCGGACCGCCGGCGATCGTCTCGCTGTGCTGGATCGCGGCCGTCGCGGTCACCGCGCCGCTGCTGTCCCGGTTGCTGCGCGGGCTGGTGCCCGATGTGGTGCTCCTGCTCGGGGCCGGAATCCTGCTGGGTCCGTACGCGGCGGGCCTGGCGGGTACGGCGGGCGGGGTCGAACTGCTGAGCGAACTCGGGCTCGGCATGCTGTTCCTGCTGGCGGGATACGAACTGGACCCGCGGCTGCTACGCGGCCGGCCGGGCCGCACCGCGTGGTTCACCTGGCTGGCCGGGTTGGTGCTGGCGTTGCTGCTGGTGTGGTTCGCCGCCCCCGACGCCGGTTTCACGGCGCTGATCGCGGTCGCCATCGCTCTGACGTCGACGGCTCTGGGCACGCTGCTGCCCATCGTCAAACAGGACGGGATTCTGGAACAACCGCTGGGCCGCGCGGTCCTGGCGCACGGCGCGGTCGGCGAACTGGGTCCGGTGCTGGCGATGTCGCTGCTGCTGTCCGGGCACAGCCCGGTCGCCGCGCTGGTGGTCCTGCTGTTGTTCGCGATCGCCGCGGCGGTGCTGGCCTGGGTTCCGCAGCGGATGCTGGCCCGCCGGCCCGGCGCCGAACGCCTGATCGCCGCACTGGCCACGGGGACCACCCAGTTGCCGGTGCGGCTGGTGTTCCTGCTCCTGCTGATCCTGATGACGGTGGCCGAGGTGTTCGACCTGGACGTGGTGCTCGGCGCGTTCGCCGCGGGCCTGATCCTGCGCCGGCTGGTCGCCGAGACCCACCCCGGTGTCCAGGAATCGCTGGAGACCATCGGATACGGGGTGCTCATCCCGATCTTCTTCGTGGTCTCCGGCATGGGGATCGATCCGGCCGCGGTCGCCGCGAAGCCGGTGACCTGGGTGGTGTTCGTCGTGGCCATCGCGCTCGCGCGCGGGTCGACGGTATGGGTGAGCGAACGATTCGTCCCGCACGGGGCGAATCTCGAATACCCGCACGAACGGGTCCAGCTGGCGTTGTACGCGGCGACCGGTCTGCCGATCATCGTCGCGGTGACCCAGGTGGCGACCCGGTCCGACCTGATCACACCGGAACTGGCGTCCACCCTGGTCGCGGCGGGAGCGACCACGGTCCTCCTCTTCCCGCTGATCGCCAAGATGGTCGGCAGGCGGGCACGCCGCCTCGAAACCGGCCGCCTGTCCGGCCGCGACTGACCCGGTTCCTTGCCCGAGACAGCGTGCGGGTGGAGCGACCGGAGTCGAGGGCCACCGTGACTGCGCTCGGCCAGTGGCCTTTTACAAGTGATCTGGGGCGATAATCGAGCCCACGAGGAAGGATCACCGGTGAGCGACGACTTCTACGGCCTGGACTGGGACGCACCCCCGATCGGCGACGACTACGAAGTGCTGCCGGATGGCCGAGTGCCGGTCTACGTGGCATTGACCGTCGGCGACAAGGCGTACTGCGTGACGCCGTGGCACAAGCGCAGGGACTCGCTCGTCCTGTCGGCGGCCGAGATGGGCCGGGACTGCGATATCCCGGCGGGAGAGGTCGTCGGCCGGGAGTTCACGGCCGCGGGAGGCCGGCATGAGCGGTTGCACGACTTCCGTCTGGTGCACGATCCACGTCTGTAGGAGGAGGCACGGAGAGACCTCGGAAGCCTTCTACTGCTGGGGTTTTCCTGTTACTGCCCATCCTCGATGGAGCCTCGATCGGGTTCCTGACCCGGGGCGGAATCAATATCGCGACAAGTGAGATCTACGGGAACGAGCCCTCTCAATGGGCCATGGGCGCAGCGGCTCTCGGCGCCATCCTCCTGTTGGTCAACTTCTACCTGCTTGTGCTCATTCCAGACGAAATGCCGCGAGGCAGGAAGGCCACGAGCCGCCAATCGGAAGTTTCCGCGCCTGGGGAAGCCGGCGAGGAACCCGACCCGGACGAGAACGCTACCGAAGAACCCCGACAGACCACCCCGGACCAGCCACCTACGGAGCCGGTTTCCGAGCAACCCCGGCCAGCACAAGACTTTCCGCGGTAGTCGGGAACTTCCGCGCCGGACCGCTCGGCCACCACTCCCCCGGCACAACCAGGCCGGGGTCGAGCAGCTCCAAGCCATCGAAGAGGGCGAAGATCTCCTCGCGGCTGCGGAACCAGGCCGACCCCATCAGGTCGCAATACAGGTCCTGGCACCTCGCCGCCGCCTCGGCCAACGGCGACCCGCCGCCAGGGTTCCACTGATGCGTGATCACGAAATGCGAACCGGCCGGGACCACGTCGACCCAGCCGCGTACCACGGCGGCCGGATCGGTCTCGTCGTCGACGTGGTGCAGAATGCCGCACAGCAGCACACCGACGGGCTTCTCCGGTTCGAGGTAGGTCGCGGCCTCCGAAGCGGTCAGGTCCGGGATCAGCAGATCGCCTTGCACGTAGTGGGACTGGTCGATGGTTTCCAGCAGCGCCCGGCCGTGCGCGAGACAGACCGGGTCGTGGTCGACGTAGACGACGGTCGGCTTGTCGGCCTCCGGCAGCGTGCGCATGTGGCTGGTCGCCTGGTGCGTGTTGACGTCGGTCGGCGCCGGGAGCGGAAGGCCGGCGCCGATATCGAGGAACTGCCGCAGCCCCGCGTGCTCGATCAAATAGCGGAGGACACGCTGCTGGAACTGCCGCGAAGCCCACGCCGCCGCGGTCTGACTCGGCGCGACGAGGTCGAGTTGCTCGCCGACATTGCGGTCCTGGTCGTAGTTGTCCTTCCCGCCGAGCATCCAATTGCAGACCCGCGCCATGCTCGGGCGGGTGAAATCGACCCCGACCGGTGCGTGCACTCCGGCCGGGCGGGCTGTCTCGGTTCCGATCATGTCGTCGTCACCGCCCCGACGAACCGGACCGCCTCGGTGTAGCGGCCGCAGCGGTGCCGGGCGTGGATCGCCATCAACTGATAGGCGTGCGACTGCCCGCGGATCGGGACAGTGCTGCGGCAGTGCGACGCCGGGAATTCGTCCGGTAATGCGCGTAATCCCTGCGCGAGCCGTCCCAGTAGCGAGCGGTCGCGGGCGCGGCTGCTGTGCCAGTAGCGCAGCGCGGCGGCCATCGCCCGGCTTCTCGGCGGCAGCGGCGGACAGGGCTCGCCCATGCGGGTCACCTCACGGGTTCAGGGGTTGGTTCGGAAGCCACCCGGAGAGTCGGCGACAGTGGCACGGACGCGACTTCCGGGTGACTGTCACTGACGGTAAGAACCTCAGCTATGCGGGTCTAGGAGCATGCTCCAACATGCTTGAAAATATCCATCGCACAGCAGACCCAGCAAAACTGAGGGATAGTCGAACGATGGCGAGCATAAGCACGCATGGACCGATCGGAGACCAAATCATGCGGTTACAGTTTCTCGGCAAAGGCGGATCAGAAGGTGGCGGCTGCCCCAGCCTGTACGCGACCGACCAGTGCAGCTACGTAGTGCAGGGATGGATGACCGACACACCAGGCACTGTCGAGATCCCCCACCTGCTCACTGGTTTCGCCCAGCCCGACACATACATCGGCGCGTTGCTGATCGATACCGGCCGCGGCACATTCCACCTCAGCGGCGCCCCGGTGACCGACCCTTCGACGCTGGCCCAGATGGATATCAAGCCGGATGAGACCTGCATCGAGGTACCTCGGACCGAAAGGAAGTTCCACGGCCATGCTGCTGACGCAGGATGAGTCATTTCTGGACCTGTTCCGGCAGGCCGAACGCGAAGCGTTCCACCTCGAGGTGAAGGACAACTACTACCCGCCCGACTACCCGCCGCTCGTGCGTTTCCTGGCGGGCGAGGCGGAGGGCTACGAGTGGTTCCAACCCTGGCTCGACCATGTCAAGGAGACGACCGCGCGGGGCGTGGCAGTGAACAGGGCGCGGGTCGTGTCGGTACCACACAACGACTACACCCGGTACGCGATGCATGTGGCGAAGCTGAATGCTGAGGCCGGCGAAGAGGTCCGCTACTTGCCGCGGCATCTCATCGCCCCCGATGCGCTGACCACAGACGACTGGTGGCTGTTCGATGACTCGGCGGTCTCGTTCACGGTGTTCGAGCCCGGTGGCCGGTGGGTCGGCGGGGCGGTCACTACCGACCCGGGGATCGTCGCCTACATTCGCGCTGTGAAGGAGCGCGTGTGGTCTATGGCGGTGCCGCTGCGGGAGTACGCCGACAGGTGACGGGTTCGATCGACGAGGCGAAGGAGGCTCTCGGGGCTCGGCTCCGGGAGCTTCGCCAGGATGCCGGGTTGAGCGGTACCGAGCTGGCGCGTCTCGCCGGCTGGCACCAGACGAAGGTCTCCAAGATCGAGTATGGCAAGACCAAACCCACAGAGACCGACATCCGTGCCTGGTGCGCACACACCGACGCTGGACAAGAGTTGGCGGACCTGGTCGCAACGGTCCGCAATATCGAGTACGCGTATCTGGAGTGGCGGCGTCTGCTCGGCTCAGGCACCAAGCGTCGACAGCAGCATTCGTTGCGGATCGAGGCCGAAACCGAGTTCATGCGCGTGTTTCATCCATTCCTCATACCTGGGCTGTTGCAAACCGCGGAGTACGCCGAGGAGATCCTGCGGAACGTAATCGAGTTTCAGGGCGTACCGAACGACGTCGACGAGGGCGTATCGAAACGGCTGGAACGCCAGCAGATTCTCTACCGACGCGACCACAAATTCCACTTCGTGATCGGCGAGCAGGCGCTGCGGACGACGGTCGGCGACGACCGGACCATGACCGGGCAGTTGGACCGCCTGCTCGCCGTCCTCGGGATGCCTCGCGTGGTATTCGGGATCGTGCCGGGCGAGGCCAACTATCGAGTGCCCAGTTACAACTTCGTGATATTCGACAACCGGATGGTGATGGTGGAGAACGTGACCGCGGAGTTGACCATCACCCAGCCGCGCGAGGTCGCTACATACGGTCGGGCGTTCGACGTGCTGGCGAAGCAGGCCGTCACCGGCCATGATGCGCGAGACTTGCTGATGGCGGCTATCGCTCGCCGGTCGACGGATCGGTAAGCTCTGCCGCGCGGTTCGGCTGGCCGACCCGTTCCGGACATGAATGCCCCGGCCCCGCTCGGTCGGGCCGGGGTCTGTGGTCGCGCTCGGTTCGCATGCGGGTATTGGGCGCAGTTCGGGTGTCGTGAACGGTTAGACGGTCCGCGGGCGAAACGTTTCCGATCGACCGACCCGCAGATCCAGTCACGTCACCAAACTTCCGTAAGGCGAATTCCCCCCCATACAGCAAGCCCGCCTGGGCCTATGAACATGAGTAGCCACAACAACCAGTAGGACGGTTCAGCGATGAAGAACATGAGGCCAATAGAAGCAACACCAGCCCCGAAAACTATCAGGCACCAGCCGACAGCCCGGATGACTCGTTTTGGGTCTACTTGGAAGTACTGGAGCGCAGCGACGACAAGGCCCGCCACGCTCAAAGCGATGCCGATGACCGCAATAGCCCTGTCCACTGGGCAATGATGTACGAGAAGTCCGTCGTCGGCTAGAAGTTCCTGCGGCGGAGCGGGTTCCGGTCGCATACTGGAGTGTCGGGCCGGGGGCGTTCAGAACTCCCGGTCCGCCCTCGAGAACCGGGGCGGTTGGTACGCCTCGGTCCTAGCTGGTGGTCGACCCAGTGGCCGCGCTGCTCCTCGCGGTGCAGTGCTCATCCCTCGGCGGGGTCTTGACCGACGTACCCGCAGACCTCGCAGCAGGCCGGGGAGCGCCTCGTCGACCTCGGCGGTGCGCAGGCGACCCAGGTCGGCAGTGGCGCGGCCGCGACCCGGGGATGGCCGTTGGGGCAGGTGGTCGAGCCGGTTCTCCCCATTCGCGGAATCCGGGCAACCCGGCGATACGAACCGCCCCCGGCTGGCAGAATCCCCGGCGTGAGTGTGCCGGGATTCGGGATCTATGTACCACAACTGGTTTCGGACTACGCCCGCCTGCGTGAGCTGGCGCGTACCGCCGAACGCACCGGATTCGGCAGCTTCTGGTTGTTCGATCATCTCGCCGCGCCGGGTATGCCCGACCATCCCGCGCTGGAATCCTGGACCACCGCGACCGCGCTGCTCGGCGACACCACGACATTGCGGGTGGGCGCCCTGGTGCTGTGCAACAACTTCCGGCATCCGGTGGTCCTCGGCCGGATGGCCACGACCCTGGACGTGATCTCCGGTGGCCGGTTGGAGTTCGGGCTCGGTAGCGGATCGATCGCCGAGGAGCACCGGCAGGCGGGCCTGCCGTGGGGCGGGGCCGCGGAACGTTCGGAGCGGCTGGGTGAAGCGCTGGCGATCATCACCTCCATGTTCGCCGGGGCGCGCACCACCTTCGAGGGCACGCATTATCAGGTGCGCGATATCGCCAATGTGCCCGGTCCGGTCCAACGTCCGCGTCCGCCCATCCATATCGGCGGGGTCGGGCCGAAGTACACGATTCCGCTGGTCGCCCGGTACGCCGATGTCTGGAATATCCCGACCTACGGCCTCCGCGAGTACCGGCGCCTGACCGGGCTGCTCGAGACCGAATGCGCCCGTATCGACCGTGATCCCGCGACGATCCGCCGTTCCCACCAGGCCGTCCTGGCGCTGGCCGCCGACGACGCCGAATTGCCGGAGGTCCGGGCGCGGGCCCGGCGGCACTACGGCGACGCGGCCTTCGGCCTCGACGAGGGCTACGTCGGCACCCCGGCGATGGTGGCGGACCTGTTGTCGGCACGCACCGCGGAGGGGATCGACTCCGTGGTCTTCATGGTCGGCGCGAAACAGGCGGCCGCCACGATGGAACTGTTCGCCGCCGAGGTCGTGCCGCGGCTCGGCTGATATCGCCGGAGACCGGCAGCGGGGGCGGATCCGGCGCTACCCGAGATCGGTGAACGAGCCCCCGCGCCCGGCTCCCGAGGCGAATCGCCGGGCGCCCGCCGCGGCCCCGGCGGCGAAGGAGATCATGCCGTGTTCCCATTCGTTGGCCATCGCGTCCCGCTCGGAGCGGCCGTCCTGTTCGAGCAGTGACAGCCGGTCGTGCCGCTGGCAGGCCTGCGGGAAACGGGCCAGTTCGGCGGCCAGTTGTTCGGCCGCCGCACGCTCGGTGCCGATCGGCACCACCCGGTTGGCCAGGCCCATGGCCAGCGCCTCGGGGGCGGTGACGGCCCGGCCGGTGAGCACCATATCCATGGCCCGACTCGTACCGATCAGCCGCGGCAGCCGCACGGTGCCGCCGTCGACCAGCGGAACTCCCCAGCGCCGGCAGAACACACCGAAGACCGCGTCCTCGGCGGCCACCCGCAGATCACACCAGATCGCCAGTTCCAGTCCCCCGGCCACGGCGTGCCCGGCGACGGCGGCGATCACGGGTTTGCTCAGCCGCATCCGGGTCGGGCCCATGGGCGCGCGGCCGTCGGCGGTGAGCGGATTGGCCCGGTCGGTGCCGACCGATTTCAGATCGGCCCCGGCACAGAATGTCCCGCCTTCGCCCCACAGCACGGCCACCGCGGCACTGTCGTCCGCCTCGAACTCGGTGAACGCCTCGAACAGTGCCGCGCCGGTCGGTCCGTCCACGGCGTTGCGGGCCTGCGGCCGGGACAGGATCACGGTGTAGACGGGGCCGTCACGTTCGACCCGAACCGGGGCAGTGGTCATGAGCGTCCTTCCTACCAGGTGTCGATACCGGTCCGGCGCAGGCTGTTGCGCCAGCCGTCCCGGGGCGGGCCGGGCCGGGACAGCAGCACGGCGCGCAGGACATCGCGGGTATCGGCCGGATCGATCACATCGTCGATCTCCAGATGGGCGGCGGTATTGACGGCACTGCCCTGCCGGTAGGCCAGGGCCACCAATTCGTCGAAGCGGCGGGCACGTTCGTCCGGATCCGCGATGGCGGCCAGCGTATCCCGCGAGGCCAGGTGGACCGCGCCCTCCAGGCCCATCCCCCCGAATTCGCCGGTGGGCCAGGCGACGATCATATCGGTCTGGTGGAAACCGCCACCGGACATCGCGAGCGCGCCGAGCCCGTATCCCTTCCGCAGGACCACGGTCACCAGCGGAACGGTGAGATGCCCCCCGAGAACGAACAGGCGCGGGAAATGCCGGACCGCGGCCTGCTGTTCGGAATCGGGGCCGACCATGAATCCCGGGGTATCGCACAGCGATACCACCGGCAGCCCGTAGGCATCGCACAGGTGCAGGAAACGGGCGAGTTTATCGGCGCCCGGCGCGTCGATCGCGCCGCCCAGCAGGGCCGGATTGTTCGCGATCACACCGACCGGCCGCCCGTCCACCCGGGCGAGAGCGGTGAGCACGGTGGGCGCGAAATCGCGCCGGAGTTCGAGTACGGAGCCGATATCGAACAGCGTGTCGATCACGGCGCGAATATCGTAGACGCGTTTGCGGTCCTCGGGCACCAGCTGCCGCAGCAACCGCTGATCAGCGGCCTCGTAATCGGCAACGGCACCTTGGAAATACGCCAGATAGCGTCGTGCGGTATCGGTGGCCGCCGCCTCGTCGGCGACGACGATATCCACCACACCGTTGTGGCGCTGCATCCCGATGGGCCCGACCTCTTCCGGCGCGTACACGCCCAGCCCGCCCCCTTCGATCATGGCCGGGCCCGCCATCCCGATGGTGGAGTTCTCGGTGGCGATCACGACATCGCAGGTGCCCAGCAGGGCGGCGTTGCCGGCGAAACACCGTCCGGCGGCGATTCCGACCGTCGGCACCACACCACTGAGCGCGCCCATCGCGGCGAAGGTCGGGTAGTGCAGGCCCGCCACCATCGGCGGATCGCTGTCGCCGGGACGCCCGCCGCCGCCCTCGGCGAACAGCACCACCGGATACTGTTGGGCGCGGGCGATCCGCAGCAGCCGGTCGGTCTTCTGATGGCTGAAAAAGCCCTGGGTACCGGCGAGCACGGTGTAGTCGTAGGCCAGTACCGCGCAGGTACTGCGATCGGCGGCGAAGAGGTCGCCGTTGACGCGGCCCAGGCCGGTGACGATCCCGTCCGCGGGTGTGCGGTCCTCGAGTTCGGTGATCTCGCGCCGGGCCCGCTGCGCGGCCACCGCCAGCCCGCCGTATTCGACCAGCAACCCGCTGTCGGTGAGCGCGTCGATGTTCTCCCGGGCCGTGCGCATCCCGAGACGGTGCCGCTTGGCGACCGCCTCGGGCCGGGCGGCGTCGTACAGTTTGGCCCGCCGCTCCCGGAGCGCGGCCAGGTCGCCGCGGATATGGTCTACAGCGACACCGGATACGACGCCCTCGGCCGTCGTATCGTCGCCGGTGGGTGGACCGAGCAGGATCAGTGGATGGCCTTCGGTGAGGAAGTCCCCCACCTGCGCGAGGACCGTTTCGACCGTGCCCGCGCGTTCGGCGCGCACCGGATAGTGCATTTTCATGGCCTCGACCACGGCGACCGTCGCACCGGCCGCGACGGTCGCCCCGGATTCGATCTCCAGCGCCACCACGACTCCCGCGGTGGCGGTCCGGATCGCCCGGTCACCGAAATCGTCACCGCGCGATACCGCGTCCGGAGAGGAATGCCCCTCCCCCGCGCCGGCCGCGCGCCGGGACGTCCCCGGCCGGGACGCCGCCTGTTCGATCTCCCTGGCGCGGGCGGCCAGCCGGGCGAGATCGCGGTCCACCCAGGTGGTGTCGAGTTCTCCGCTGGTGAACGCCGGATCCGCCAGCAGGGCGCGCAGGAACGCGAGGTTGGTGGCGACCCCCGCCACCGATGTCTCCGCGAGCGCCCGCACCGCGAGCCGGTGCGCGGCGGCGAACCCGTCGCGGTGGTGTGTCACGACCTTCGCCAGCAAGGTGTCGAAACGCGGGTTGACCGGTGCGCCGGTCCGGCCGGCGGTATCCACCCGGACCCCCGCCCCGCCGGGCATCTCGAATCCGGTGAGGGTGCCGGCCGCGGGCGCCAGTGTGCCGTCCAGCCGGACCGTTTCGGCGTTCACCCGGACCTGGATCGCGCTCCCGGAGAGCGCGGGCGGCCGGTCCAGCCCGAGATCGGCGAGCGTCGCGCCCGCGGCGAGACGTAACTGGGTGAGGACGAGATCGGTTCCGGTGACCATTTCGGTGACCGTGTGCTCGACCTGCAGCCGCGGATTGACCTCGAGGAAGTAGAAGGTGCCGTCGGGTAACACCAGGAATTCCGCCGTGGCCACCCCGTGCAGGCCGGCGGCCCGGCCCAGTGCGACGGCCGCATCCAGCACGCGGGTACGGAATCCGGCGTCGAGCGCGGTCGCCGGTGCGATCTCCACCAGCTTCTGGTGGCGGCGCTGGACGCTGCAGTCGCGGTCCCAGAGGTGGACGACCCCGCTGCCGTCCCCGGCCAGCTGGACCTCGAGATGCCGGGCGCCGGTGAGCACGCGCTCGACGTAGAGGTCGCCGTTGCCGAAGGCGGTCTGTGCCTCCGCCCGGCATTGCGTGTACGCCTCGGGCAGCTGCTCGGCCGACCGGACTACCCGGGTGCCGCGGCCCCCGCCGCCGGTCAGCGCCTTGATCATGACCGGCGCCCGCTGGGCCGCCAGAAAGGTGGCGGCCTCCTCCGGCGTGGTCGGCCCGGTGGTGCCGGGCAGTACCGGCACTCCGGCCTCGACGGCCAATTGCCGGGCGCGGCCCTTGTCGCCGAACAGTTCCAGCGTCTCCGCCGACGGCCCCACGAAAACGATCTCGGCTTCGCGGCAGGCGCGCGCGAAGGCGGGGCTCTCGGAGAGGAACCCGTAGCCGGGGTGGATCGCCTCCGCCCCGGACTCGGCGGCCGCCGTCAGGATCGCCGCGATATCCAGGTACGCCGCGGGGCCCGTGCCCGGCAGCACCACCAGCTCGTCACAGCGGTCCGCGTGCAGGGCGCCCTCGTCGTCCGCCGACCGCACACCCACCGTGGCGATCCCGAGCGACTGCGCGGCCCGCAGGATCCGCAGCGCGATCTCGCCGCGGTTGGCCACCAGGATCGTGCGCGGCTGCGCGCTCATCGGTGCTACCTCCACTTCCGCGCGGCGGCCGGGCCGGTCCACCGCTCGGCCGCCTGCGCCGCTCCCAACCTACGTGGCACGGCCCGCCGGTACCAGACCAGCCGGTCTGTTATGGCTACGGCTGCCCGGCGGCCACACCCTTCACGACCGCGCGGTCCATGAATCCGAACAGGTAGCCCGCGACCCGGCGCATCTGGATCTCCTCGGCGCCCTCGGTGATCCGGTACCGGCGGTGGTGCCGGTAGATATGTTCGAACGGCGTGTACCGGGAGTAGCCGAGCCCGCCGTGCACCTGCATGGCGCGGTCGGCCGCCTCACAGCACAGCCGGTTGGCCCAGTAGTTGCACATGGAGACCTGCTCGGACACCGCGAAGGTGCCGTAGGTGTCCATCGACCATGCGGTCTTGTGCACCAGCGCGCGCAGCATCTCGCACTGGGTGTGCAGTTCGACCAGCTGGAACTGGATCGCCTGGTTGGACGAGAGCGGTTTACCGAACGGTTTGCGCTCGTTGGCGTAGGCGACCGCGCGATCCACGCAGTACTGCGCCGCACCGAGACTGGACGCGGCCTGCCGGATACGGTTCTCGTTGAAGAAATGCTGCACGACGCCGAGTCCCCGGCCCTCGCGTCCGAAGATCGCCGAATCCGGGACCCGGACATCGGTGAGCGAGACCCGGGCGTGGTCGGTGGGCATATTGAAGGTCCACAGGTATTCCTCGACCGTGAATCCCGGGGCATCGGTGGGCACCAGGAACGCGGTGATCCCGCGCCCGTCGCCGGCCTCGCCCGAGGTGCGCGCGAAGATGAGATCGGCGTCGGCGATATGCACCCCGGTGTTCCAGGTCTTGGTGCCGTTGATGATCCAGTCGTCGCCGTCACGGACCGCTGTGGTCTCCATATGGGTGGCGTCGGAGCCGTGCTCGGGTTCGGTGATCCCGAACGCGAAGAACCGGGTGCCGGCGGCGAGACCGTCCACCCAGACCTTCTTCTGTTCCTCGGTACCGTATTCCAGCATCAGCAGCAGGCCGACATTGTTGGCGACGATGGCGTGCTCGTTCTGCAGATCGCAGTGCAGGCCCAGACCCCGCCGAGCGAGGTGTTCGCGGATCACCGCCATGCCGAGATTCGTCCCGTCCCGGCCGCCGAACTCCTTGGGAAAGGCGTAGCGGTAGTGACCGGCGGCGTCGGCCCGGCGGCGCGATTCGGCCAGCAGTTCCTCCCAGTCCGCGCTGGGCAGGCCGCCCCGGTCCCAATCGGTGCGGGCGTCCTCGCGCCGATGGTCGAAGAAGCGGATGTTGTCGTCGGCCTGCTCCAGGGGTTCGATCTCGCGCTCGATGAATTCGTCGAGTTCGCCCAGGTAGGCGCTCAGTTCGGCGGGCAGCTCGAAATCCACGGTGACTCCTATGCGTTCGCTTGCGGCCGGATCTGCATGAGCAGATCCCATTCGATTTCCGAGACCCGGCGCCCGCTGGCGGCCATGACGATATCCCGGACCGTTCCGTCGAGATGGGCCGCCGCCTGCTGGGCCAGCCCGGCACCCCAGTACAGGGTGCCCATGACCTTCCACCAGCGGTAGCGGTCCGGATCGAAATCGCCGCCCGCGCTCTCGTAGCCGTCCACGAAGGTCTCGCGGTGCGCGAATCCGCCGAATTCCCAGGCGTCCTCCCGGAACCGCCACATCCGCAGGGCGGGCCAGGCGACATCGCGCATGGGGTCGCCGAAGCGCTGGGCGCCCTCCCAATCGAGCACCGCGCGCAATCCGTCCGAGCCGACGATGAGGTTGCCGTTGCGCATATCGGTGTGGATCAGGGCCGGGCGCGGCGGCGGGCCGGGCAGCCGTTTCTCCAGCCAGCGCAGCGCGAGGGTGAAAACGGGCCGGTCGGCGAGCAGCGCACGCACGACCGCTTCCACCTCGGCGAAATGCTCGGCGGCGGGATCGGCACCCGCGGCCGGTACCGACTCCGGGGCGGCCGCCGGATCGATACCGTGCAGCCGGGCCATCGCGGCTCCCCACTGCCGCGCGGTCGATTCGGCCGCACCGGACGCAGCGAGCGCGCGCAGCACCCGGCGCGGAACGGTCTCCCCGTCGATATGTTCCGAAATCAGGAACGGTTCGCCCAGGTGGGTGGTGTCGGTGCAGACCGCGACGACCGCCGGGACCGGGACTCCGTTCGCCCGTGCCAGTTCACGTACCCCGGCCTCGGCGTCCACCGGCATCAATTCGACCTCGGGCGGCACCACGGTGGCCACCATGCGGCGCGGGGTCTGCCCCGTGGTGGCGGTGAAGGCGATATTGCGGCGGCGGGCGCCCGCGGACAGGAACTGGAAATCGGAGATCGCGACCGCTGCGCCGAGTTCGGCGGTCAGGTAGTCGGTGAGCCCGCGGACCGGATCGGCGGTCATGAGTTCTCCCAGCTGTCGTAGCCGGGTTTGGCGATCGACAGATCGGCGCGGACGACCCCGGTGAGCGCCCGCCACAGCGCCTCCTCGTCCCCGGGCGGCACCGCGTCGAGCAGTTCCTGCTCCCGGGCCGCGGCGGCGGGACCGTATTCGGCCTCACGCCCCAGGATGCGCGCGAGGTTGGCGCCCACGCGCGCGCGGTGCTGCAGATCGGGTGGCAGCACCGGCAGCAGGGTCTCCTCCAGCAGCTCGGCGAGCGATTCCAGCAGTTCGGCTGCGGTCGGTCGGTTCTGCACTACGGCTCCCGTCGATGGATTCCGGTTCGGCACGACACAGCGGGCCGGGGCAGCTGACCAGAATCCACGAACCGACCTCCTCGTCGTCGCCACGGGTGAGCGATGAGACAAACAGTAGATGATGTTCTCATCGTCGCACCAGAGGTCGACGCCGCGTCCGGCCCGGCCGCGGGATTCACCCGGCCGCGGTCACCCCGCGGTCGCCAGGACCGTCTCCGGAATCCCCTGATCGACGAGACGACCGCCACGCAACAGCACACAGTGGTCGGCACAGCGGGCGTCGTCGCGATCATGCGTGGCGTGCACGACCGTGACCCCGGCCGCCGCGGCCTCCCGGATGGCGGCGCCGACCGCCGCGTGCGAGGCGGAGTCCAGCCCGGTCGTCGGCTCGTCGAGCAGCAGCAGATCGGATTCCTGGGCGAGGGCCCGCGCGAGCAGGACCCGCTGGCGCTGACCGCCGGACAGGGTATCCAGCCGACGGCCGGCGAGATCGGCGATATCCAGCCGGTCCAGGCACTCCGCGATCACCGCGCGGTCGGACCGGGTGAGGCGGCGCCAGAGTCCCCGATCGGCCCAGCGGCCCATGGCGACGGTCTCGCCGACCGTGATCGGCAATGTCGGCGGTATCGCCTGCTGCTGGACCACCAGCGCCGGGCGCCGGGCGCCGGAGCGCGTGATCGTCCCGCGCACCGGGCCGATGATGCCCGCGAGCACGGCGAGCAGGGTCGATTTCCCGGAGCCGTTGGGCCCCACGAGGGCGGTCACTCCGCCGCCCGGAACGGTCGCCGAGACCTCGTGCAATACGGGTGTGCCCTGGTACCCCGCGGACAAGCCGAAGATCTCGATATCCGCCGTCTGCATATGCTCAACTCCCGAAACCAACTTGTAATGACAATCGTTATCAGTTTACAGTTCTGTTCATGGATTGGCTGATCGCCCCGTTCGAGGTGACCTTCGTACAACGGGCCCTCTGGGGCGGACTGCTCGTATCGTGCCTGTGCGCGCTCGCCGGAACCTGGGTGGTCGTCCGCGGGATGGCGTTCCTCGGCGAGGCCATGGCGCACGGGATGCTGCCCGGGGTCGCGGTGGCCGCGTTACTCGGCGGGAATCTGCTACTCGGCGCGCTGGTCAGCGCCTCGGCCATGGCGGCCGGCGTTTCGGTGCTCGGCCGCAACCGGCGGCTGTCCACCGATACCGGGATCGGCCTGCTGTTCGTCGGCATGCTCGCGGCCGGGGTGATCCTGGTATCGCGCTCGCAATCGTTCGCGGTGGATCTGACCGGATTCCTCTTCGGGGACGTACTCGCCACGCGCCCGCGGGATCTGATGTTCCTCGCGATCGCGCTGGTGATCGCACTGGCCGTCACGACGCTGGGGCACCGGGCCTTCGTCGCGCTCAGTTTCGACGCGCGGACGGCGCATA
Organism: Nocardia sp. NPDC003345; assembly: GCF_053589395.1. Classification (NCBI taxonomy): domain Bacteria; kingdom Bacillati; phylum Actinomycetota; class Actinomycetes; order Mycobacteriales; family Nocardiaceae; genus Nocardia; species Nocardia sp. NPDC003345. The sequence goes on along the minus strand of NZ_JBSFRU010000003.1, from coordinate 1,134 downwards.
CACTGGGACTGCATCCGCATCGTGCGCAGATCGCGCTGCTGGCGCTGCTCACGCTGGCGATCGCCGCGTCCTTCCACATCGTGGGCACCCTGCTGGTGTTCGGGCTGCTGATCGCCCCGGCCGCCGCCGCCACCTATTTCACCCACCGCATCCCGCGAATCATGCTGCTGGCCGCCGGATTCGGCTCGCTGTCCACCCTGGCGGGCCTGCTGATCTCCTGGCATGCCCGCACCGCCGCGGGCGCCACCATCGCGGCGACGGCGGTGGGAATCTTCTTCCTGTCCGCGTTCGCGGCCCGCGTCCGCACCGCGGTACGGAACCGCACCGGCGGCAGCGACGGCGAGACGGGTGCGGGCCGGACATCCCGGCGCAGCCGGCCCTTCGCACGGAAGACCGCTGTGCGCGCGGGTGTTTCGGCGCTGCTGGTGATCCCGGTCGCGGCGTGCGGAAACGACGCCGCCGATACCGCCGCCCCGCCCACCCCGCACGGATATATCGCCGGTGCGGAGGAGAGCGCGAGCGCCCAGCCGCGGCTGGTGATCGCCGACCGTAACACCGGTGACGTGCGGATTCTGGATCTGGTCACCGAGGAGGTGCTGGCACAGGAACCGGTTCCCGGCGTCACCCGGATATCCGGCGACGGCCGCTACGCCTACCTGGCCGCGGGCCGGCGGACGACGGTCCTGGACAGCGGCAGCTGGGTGGTCGATCACGGCGATCATGTGCACTATTACCGCGCGCAGCCGCGCCGCCCGGGCACTCTCGACGGTGCGGCCCGCAGCGCGCACAGCGATACCGTGCTCACCGCCGCCGTCCTGGACGGCGGCACCACCGCCCTGGCCGACCGACCGGCGCTCGACGAGGGCGAATTACGCCCCGGGCCGGTGCTGAACGGCTCAGCGTTCCCGTACGGTGGCCGCCTCCTGGTCACCACCCCCGGTTCGGACCGCGTCGAGGTCCGGCCCCGGGACAACGGCCCGGCCCAGACGCTGGCGCCGTCCTGCCCGGACCCGGGCGGGCAGGCGCAGACCCGGCGCGGCGCGGTGATCGCGTGCGCCGACGGCGCACTGCTCGTCGACGAGGACAACGACACCTTCACCGCCGAGAAGATCCCCTACCCCGCCGGAACTTCCG